>CAZGLO010000001.1:0-101437 GCA_964526735.1 uncultured Chloroflexaceae bacterium
CCTCCCACCGCTGAAAGCGGGTGGGAGGAACGCCCTGAAGGGTAAACATCTATGATAGTGGTATGATATCGATCATGTCTTCTCTTTTGTGTATAGTATACCACATTGGTTCGCGCAAAGAAATAGAAAACAAGCTATGATTGCTTTTCTCCGTGGCACATTACAAGCCATCAACGAAGATTCGGTGATGATCGAGACGAGTGGTGGAATGGGGTTTTTGGTCTATGTCCCGCGGCCAGTGCTTGGCCAGTTGGGGGAGCTTGGCAACGAGGTAATGATACACACCTCGCTGATAGTGCGTGAAGACTCGCTGACACTCTACGGCTTCACCACGGTGGAGCAGCGCACCCTCTTTGAGACGATGCTTGGCGTGACGGGGGTGGGGCCGCGCGCCGCCGTCAGCCTCCTCTCGTCGGCGACCCCTGATGAATTACGGCGGGCGGTGGCGCAGAAAGATGTATCCCGTCTGACGCGGGCGGTGGGTGTGGGCAAGAAGATGGCCGAACGGCTTATCCTTGAGCTGAAGGGCAAGCTTGACCTCTCCGATATCCCCACTGCTGCCGTGGATGGCCCGCCAGAAGCCACTGCCATCAACAACGAACTGATTGATCTTCTGGTGAGTTTGGGCTATAGTACCGCAGAAGCTCACGCTGCCATCGCATCGCTCCCCACCGACGCCCCACTTGATGTAGAAGAACGCCTCCGCCTTGCCTTGCGCTTTTTCGGCGGGGCCTAAGAGCATATCACAAATCTATGGCTACCTTACCAAACACCTACCGATTTTTTGTCACGCCAGAGACTATTCCTGATATCCCTGACGACCTCCATGATACAACTGCCCCGACTCTCCCCTTCACGATAGATGACCCTGATTTGGCGCATCAGATAGGGCGGGTATTGCGGTTGCGGGCGGGTGACCGCATCGTCCTGCTTGATGGCCAATACCATGGCGGACATAGTGGCGAACATTGTGGCGAACATAGCGGATATATGAGCTATGTTGCAACGATCACCGACATCCAACGTCAAACTATAACTGTGCAGGTGGAGGCGCGGGAGGCGGTGAATACTGAACCGCCCGTCGATCTGCACCTCTACCTCCCTCTGATGAAGGGCGACAAGCTTGAATGGGTGTTCCAAAAGGCGACCGAATTGGGCGCATCATCTTTCGTCCCCCTAATCTGCAGCCGAAGCATCGCGGGAGAGCGCATATCCGAACGCAAATTGAGCCGGTGGCGCAAGATCATCCAGGAAGCCTCAGAGCAATCGTGCCGCGGTCGTATCCCTCCACTTGCCGAACCAATGAGCTTTGCCGAAGGGTGTGCGCACGCCGTGGAACAGGCTGCACATGTTTTCTTGCTGTGGGAAGGGACATATAGCGATGATACCCCTTCTGTGCCATCATTGCGGGCGGCGCTGCACCAACTGATGCCACAGCAGATGATAACGGGGGAAGGCGGGGCATGTGCGATGGTGAGCGGGCCGGAAGGCGGCTTCACCCCCGACGAACTGACAACTGCACAAGGACATGGTATCATGCCGGTATCACTTGGGCCTCGCATTCTCCGTGCTGAAACGGCTCCTATCGCAGCAACCGCTGCCTTTTTCTACCGCGTCGAACAAAAACAGGAAGTCTCATAATTTATGATACGCACATCACAAGCGTTGTTATATGGTGCTATCGCTGTCTGTCTGACGGCCGTGCTTGCCTTCACAGGCGGCTGGAAGCTTGCCCAATCGATGGCCGCCATGTCGGTGAGCGAACTAATCGAAGCGCCGACCGCCGATGAAGATGCCAATGAACCCCAATCCCCCGCAGCCATCCGCCAAAAGTTTCTGATCTATTGGGATGTGTGGGAACTCGTCCACGAGGAGTTTTACCACAAGGAACCGCTCGACCAACAGCAGATGGTCTACGGCTCCATCCAGGGAATGCTCCAATCGCTGAACGATCAATATACCGGCTTTCAAGAACCCCGCGATGCCGAACGCACCCGCGAGTCGCTCAAAGGGTCGTTTGAAGGCATTGGTGCGCTGCTAAATATGCAAGATGGGCAACTCATCATTGTGCGCCCACTGCGCAAATCTCCCGCGATCAAGGCCGGTATCGAGCCTGGAGACATCATTGTCGAGGTAGATGGCGAGCCGGTTGTTGATATGGTCGAGTCTTTGAATGACGAGGAAGCGCTTGATGAGGTGGTTAAGCGGATACGTGGCCCCGAAGGCAGCACTGTCGTCCTGACCATCCGGCGGGAGAGCGAGGACGGCGAGGAAGATATCTTCGATGTTGAGATAGAGCGCGACCAAGTACCGCTCATCAGTGTCAATGCGGAGCTTTTTGAGGATAATATCGGCTACCTGCAAATCACCGATTTCAAGGATAGTACGCCGGGCGAGTTTGATGAGGAGCTGAGTAATCTGCTTGAGGAAGACTTAGAGGGCTTGATGCTCGATCTGCGCAACAACCCGGGTGGTATTTTGCCCTCGTCGTTGGAGATCTTAGGCCGTTTCTACGATGGCGTGGCGCTCTATGAGGAGAATAGCCACGGTGAAGTCAAGGAACTGCAGACAATTACCGACTCCAACGCGCCCCGTGTCCCTGATGACCTGCCATTGGTGGTGCTCATCAACGAGCGCTCTGCCAGTGCGGCTGAAATCGTGGCGGGAGCCTTGCATGACCAGCGCGAGAATACCACGATCCTCGGCCAACGGAGCTTTGGGAAGGGGTCTGTGCAAAATGTCCACCAACTCCGCGATGGAAGTAGTGCCCGCATTACCGTCGCGCATTGGTTCACGCCAGAAAAGAAAGAGATCCACGACCAGGGCGTCGCGCCAGACCACGTCATCTCCGAATCGCAGGAAGAGAAATATGCAATGCCGTGTATTGGCGACATGATCCCGCCAGAGGGCGAAGAAGCGTGCAATGATGGGCAGCTATGGTGGGCAGTAAACTACCTCGTTGAGGGCGAGACGCCGCCAGAGCCAACCACCACGCCAACAGAATAACGGCTGGAAACAGTATCGGGATGCCCCTACCTCGCCAAGACGATAGCAGGAAGGGCATCCCGCCACACATTGCCGCTCTGCCGCGGCAGATCCACGTCCTATTCTGCTACGGCATACAGTTGCTGATACACCCCATAGTAGCCATACACCAACCGGACGTAGTTGCGGGTTTCATAGTAGTCTATCCCCTCCACAAAGAGGTCAGGGTCGGCGACGTGAGTACCGCCCGCCCACCGCTGGGCATTCCCCGGCCCGCCATTATACGCCGACAGCCCTCCCTGCACACTCCCCTGCATCATATTGATCTGTTGAGAGATGTAGTAGGCTCCAAAGCGCACACTGACATACGGGCGGTAGAGGTGGTCGACATGGAAGTCGGTGATACCAAGTTGCCGGGCGATACTTTGCCCTGTTGTGGGCATCACCTGGCCCAGCCCCCGCGCTCCTACCCATGAGGTGGCGGTGGGGTTGAAGAGGCTTTCCTGCCGCATCAATGCATAGAGCAGCCGTGGGTCTATCCCCCATGTCCGGCTCTCTTCGGGCACCAGGTTGGGGTAGGGCGTTGGGTAGATGAGTTGGTTCAAGGCGCGCGGCTTGGGGGGGAATGTAGTGCCGTGTTCTTTGGTATTTTCTTGGGCGAAGGCTTTCAATTCTTCGCCGATCTGGAGCGCCATATAGGTCTCGCCCTGCTCATAGGCGATCTTGCCCAATTGCACCACCTGCAAAGGCTCATCGCCCCACTCAGAGCGGGCACTATTCCACTCATTCGTCGATTCGCTGACGAGTTCGACCTCCTCCAAGGCTTCCACCCGCCGCGCAAACTCGCTCTCTGCCACGGTCGGCATTTCTGTGCGCTCTTCACCCTCTTCATGCTCTTTGTGCTTTTCCGACGGCTGATACCACTCCTCAACCCACACTTCTAGCGCTTGCCAATCGTCTGGCATAATCACCGCGCCGATAGGCCGTGATGGGTTGGGCATGGTATGGGTTTCTTCTGCCGCCCGCACGCCGTAGTAGGACTCGGAGTCGGCTTCGACCGCGTGGCGGAACCATTCTTGCGATTGGTCAACTTGCTGACGGTTTTTGGCCAATTTGCCCAGCCAAAAAGCCGCGCGGGCGCGGTAAAAGCCGGTACGGCCCTCTGCGACGGTCTGCCATATATTGTGCGCCTCATCAAACCGGCCAATGCGGAAGAGATACATCGCGGTGGCGTGGAGGATATTGGGCGTGTAGTCATTGTCGGGGTAGCGCCGTTCAAGCTCCATTCGTGTGTGGAATGACGCCTCCTCATCGGCAAGACGGTCATAGAGTTGAGCCGAGCGGTCGAGGGCTTCGGGAGCACGTGGGTCGTCGGGGAAGGTGTTGGCGTAGGTCTGGTAGCGTTCGGCGGCGTCGCGCGTCTGGCCACTCTGCCCAAGCGTCTGTATCCAATCAAGTTGCGCCTGCCGCCCCACCTCGCTATTGGGGTTAGCCGCCGCCACCGCCCCAAGCCGTTCAAGGGTCTCCTCATAAGCATTGCCGGTATTGCGGAGGCTCATCGCCTGCAACCGCTGCAATTCAAGGATCTCTTCGCTGGGTGGCGCATTGGGATCGGGTTGGTTGGCTTTCATTTGGGCGACGGCTGCCTCAAAGAGCGTATAGGCGGCCTGATAATGGCCGTGGTGATAGTAGATCCGTGCGCCCGCCTCAAGGGGAAGCCGCGGATCGCCGGTCTGCTCCATATAGCTGACGATGTTGAGGGCTTGCGAGGTTTCCGGGGCCGACTCAATGATATTAAGCCGCCACACTTCCGCTTGCTCATACTCGCCTTGCTGCTCGGCGAGGGCGATAGCTTCAGAGAGGATGCGCGCGCGGTAGGCAGGCAATGAGGCAATATCAAGCACCCCTCGGTAGAGCCGCAACGCTTCGGTCGGTTGATTGAGTTCTTGGTAGAGGGCGATAGCACGCTCAAAGTTGGCAGCCCGCTCATTGCGGGGGAGATCGGCCCATGCACTTGCCTCATAACCCACCGCAGCATCCTTCAGCAGCCCAAGGGCTTTATACTGTGCCGCCCGCCGGATAAGGGCGTATGGCTTGAGAGGCGCATCGGCGTCATCAAGGGCGAGATAGCGGTCATAGGCCTCAACTGCCTTATTCCACTCTCCCAACTCCTCATACCCGCGTCCCAGCCAGAAAAGCGATGGCGCAACGATACTCACACGGGTGTCATTCACCTGCGCCAGCTCGTCATTGTTGACCAGCTCCTCAAACGCATTGACGGCTGATGTCCACCGCCCACGCAGAGCAAAGCTCTTCGCAAGCTGATAGCGGGCGTGGTCTTCTTCTGGCGTATTTGGGTAGGTATCTATGAGGAGGCGGAAATCGTTGGCCGCCCCATCCTCATCGCCTATCACCCGTCGCTGCAACCCGCGCTCCAAAAGGTCAGTGGCGGGAGGCGGCGGAGATGTGGGAAGAGGCGACGAAATGTCGGAGGATGAGGAGGCCGGAGCAGATTCCGAAGGTTCTGCGGTAGCACGTGCAAGCGTCGGAACAATGCTTGTGGCGGGGGGAGACTCAACCACGTCACAAGAGAACAATGCGAAAGCAAAGATGAGAGATATCATGGATATGAGAGATATGCGTAGAAAAGAATTTGTGTAAACCATTCTACTTCTTATTGTACCATGATACCTAATCACGCATGCACGATGATTGCTATGCGGCTGCGCTCTGCCGGTTCAGTAGAGCATCTACATGGTTAAGAAACTCTTCCGCCTGGTAAGGCCAAGAGAGTGTCTCGGCAGACGCTACTGGCATGGCTTGGGTCGGCGATGGTGAACAGGTTGAAGAGCCGGTTGAGCCATTCATCAAGACCATCACCCGAATCGACTGATGATGGGAAATATAATCAATCAAGTCGCTGTTGGGCGACTCAAGCATCTTGCCATCTACCACCAACAGACTGGGTTGAGTATCATTGAGGCACTGCAGCAACATCATGTCGTTTTCGGCCTCAAGAACGTGGTAGCCTGCTTCGCTCAAGATGTACGATGATAGCTCACGGCGGAAAATGTTGCTGCTGGCTACGAGGATGTTCATGGCCATGTCCTTACTAACATTCAATACCTACAAAACAGTGTAGGAGACGGGTTGCTCTGACAAGCAACACATCGGGCAGCCTTGCCCTATATCCTCATTTAGCTCATCTTCTCGAAGGGCAACTCATTCTATGGTTCGACAGGCTGTCCCTACAAACGTAGCATAGAGAGAAAAGTTACAATGTAGTTACGTTTTCTGCTTATCAAAGCTAATGCAGCTCATCACCTGGCGCAGTGTTGGCCGCACTCTCTGTCAGATATAGCCCTTTCCATTCATTCATCCGCACCGCAAACACGTCTCGCAAATTACGCAACGAATCTTTGAGTGGATCGACCTTGGTTTCCGTACCATAGCGCCAATGCACCGGCACTTCGGCGATGCGGTAGCCGCACCGGATGGCCAAAAAAAGCAACTCGACATCATATGCGGTCACCGCCGCCCCTTCAACCGGCTTTGCCTCTTCCCCATAGATGCGCATGCGGTGAAATAGATCGCGGCTTGCCTCATATGTCAGCGCTTTGAAGCCACATTGTGTATCTTGGATGCCTTTTACGGCCACAGTACGCACAATAAAATTAAAAATGCGCCCCATCACATGGCGATACCACGGTTCGCCTAACCGCTTTGCCCCTACCCCTTCCCGCGACCCAATTGCCACATCGTGCCCATTGAGCAGTTCGTGCTGGAGTTTCTCCCAATCTTCGATGGCAACCGCCAGATCGGCGTCGCAGATGAGGATATATTGCCCTTGCGCCGCCAACACCCCCGACCGGACGGCAAACCCTTTCCCGCGGTGGTCGCACCGCAACACAATCACCCTATCGCTCTCGGTATGGTGTGTTGCTGCCTGTTGTTCTGCTAAGGTGGCGGTGTCGTCAGTGCTGCCATCATCAACGACAATCGTCTCTGTGGAGTATGGCTGCTGCTGAAGATAGGTGAAGACCGAGGTCAGGGTGGCGGGGAGGCGCACCGCTTCATTATAGGCTGGTATTACGACTGAAAGAAAAGGTTGCTCACTAGCCACGCATACGCTCCTGATGATAAATTGCTTTGTGCCATTGTACCACGCTTCCGCAGAAAGGTGGGAAGGGCGAGTATTGCCGCTGTTTGCCCTCGCAACCGCGCTCGTGCGGCTCGTTCGCGGATGTGCCACAGCGAATGCAACGCAAACCGACTCTGCGAAAGGAGCAGATGTGGCCAATAGCGCAGTATCAGGGAAGAAGGGAGGTTTTTTGCCCACACCAACGCAAAATTACGGCCGCAGTAGTAGCTCGCCAACGCTCCGCCGCCGGTCGCACTTAGTTTATGATAAACGACCGCCTGCGGCACAAATATCGTCCGCTTGCCCCGCAATCGCGCCCGCAGATTGAGATCAACATCCTCGCAGTACATCACGAGGTCTTCATCAAAGACCTTGCCACCCTCGCTGAGCGCATTGAGCGTCTCACGGCGGTAGGCGGCGGCTGCAGCACACGGGCCAAACACCTCACTCACGGCATCATATTGGCCATGATCGTGTTCCCACACCCCCCGACTCCCCGGTTCGCCATCCAGCCGGTAGAAATCACCCACAGAATGAATGTGATCGCGGCGGTTGAAGAGCAAAATCTTGCTTGCGGCAAAGTCGTAGAAGGGATAGCGTTCAAGCGCCCCCACCAGATGCGCAAGCCAATGCGGATCAGCCTCTGTGTCGTTGTTGAGCAGTACCACATATGGCCTATCAGTCACGCGGAGTGCTTCGTTCACCGCCGTCGCAAGGCCACGGTTCGTTGGCAGCACAACCAAGTGGACATCAGGGTAGTCGCGGCGGAGGAGCGTGACGGAATCGTCCGTGCTCCCGTCATCCACCACCGTCACCCGCATATCACGCCGCGTCTGGCGGCGAAGCGAGTCGAGGCAGGTGGGCAAGAGTGGCGCGCCGTTGTAGTTGGGGATAATAATATCTATCAATGGTTATGAATATCCATAAAATAGGCCATTATGTGGCTTGTCATTGGATTTTGTGCTCAAGGCCTGCTTGTGGTAGAGTAGTGCATCGGGTTCGTTTGGAAAGAAGCAATCGTACATTTCTACCGGCTCATGAGCCACTCCCCATTCTACCATAACGAACTATGGTGGAATGTACCACACTGCCTGCCAGACAATGGAGCGATGTAACCTAGCGCCAGTTTTTGCATCTAACCTAACGATCCCCACATATGTCAAAAGTGTTACTCGTTCGGTACTATGCACTATTTGGCGACCGCTGAAAAAACATTATAGGAGTACTCTTTATGCAGCCTGCACAATCTGTTGCTCAACACTCAGATGGTTCTGATGGTGTGATGGAAGAAGAGCAACGATTAAAAAACTTTCCTATCTCCTTTTTTGCGACTATTCTTGGTCTCACCGGCACGACAATTGCCTTTCAACGGGCAGAGATGATCCTCAAATGGCCGTTTCAGGTCAGCCCTATCATCTTGACACTCACGGTGTTTCTCTTTTTCATGCTGCTGGTGCTGTACACCGTCAAAATCGTCCTCTACCCGGAGGAAGTCAAGCATGAAGCACGTCACCCTGTCCGCATCAACTTCTTCCCTACGCTGTCGATTAGCCTGTTGCTGATGAATATTGCGTTTCATTCCATCAGCGATCCGGTCTCGAAGTATTTGTGGATCATTGGGACGATCCTCCACGCCATTTTCTCGCTCTCGATTATGGCCTTTTGGATACAGCACCCCAATTTTCAGATCAATCACTTCAATGCGGCGTGGTTTATCCCCGTGGTCGGGAATATTCTTGTCCCTGTGACTGGTGCAGAGCACGGGTTTTTGGAAGTGTCGTGGTTTTTCTTTAGTATTGGGTTTATTTTCTGGATTGTTCTGTTGACAATCCTGTTTAACCGATTGATTTTTCACCACCCTCTGCCACAAAAGCTGCTTCCCACGCTCTTTATTACGATTGCACCGCCGGCGGTCGGGTTTATTTCCTACGTCAAGGTCAATCATGAGCATGTGGACAACTTTGCGATTGTGCTCTACCACTTTGCATTATTCTCTTTCTTCCTGATGATCTTCCAGATCCGTATGTTTTCGAAGATCAAGTTTTTCTTGTCGTGGTGGGCCTATTCCTTCCCCATCGCAGCCATGACCATCGCAACGCTCTTCCGGCTCAAGCTTATTCGCGATTGCATAGCCAACGATGCTGCTTGTCCCTACATGCCTCTTCATGTCAATTTCTATACCACGCTTGCGTATGGTCTGCTCGCCTTCCTGACGGTGGTGATTAGCATGTTGGTCATCCGAACGATTTTATCGGTCATGGCACGCGAGATTTGTGTGGTGGAAGATTAGGATTGTTTGTTTTTTCTTATAGAGAGGAGTTTCTATCGTGATTCGGTTTATTCGTATGGCTCATCGGTGGGTGGCCCCGCTCTTCATCATCGCCATGGTTGCGGTCGCGTTGACCGGCTTCCCAAAGCCTGCAAATATCGCACAGGTTGCGCAACAGGCTTTGATGATGCTCTTGGCGCTTTCGGGTCTTGTCTTGTTCTTCTACCCGCTGTTCGCAAAGAGAAAGCGCTCTAACGACTCTGAGTAATGTCTTTACCATTCTGACCGCGTGAGTAAGGGCGAAGACACGCAAAAGGGGGAGAAGTGGAGGGTGTTCCAACACTTCCGCCCCCTTGTGTTTTTCCCCTACCAGTAGCTACCCGCGCCGATAGGCTTGATATGCCTCGTCAAGCAACTCCACCACGTACCGCACCTCGACAGCCTGGCCCTGCTTCCGAAGCTCTCCTGCCATCTGTACCGCACAACCCGGGTTGGTTGTCGCGATGATTGTCGCTCCCGTGGCGAGAGCATGGCGGATCTTGCGTTGGCCAAGCCGTTGCGCCATCTCCGGCTGCGTGATGTTATACACCCCCGCGCTGCCGCAACACACTGCACTCTCCTGCATCTCCCGCACCTCTAGCCCCGGAATGGCACGCAGTAGGTCGCGGGGCTGGACGCGGATGCGTTGGGCGTGGGCCAAATGGCATGCGTCCTGGTAGGTGACGGTGTGTGGCAAAGAACCAAGCGTGGCGCGATTTATCTCGATAGCGCAGAGAAATTCGTGGATATCCTGCACCTGCTGGGCAAATGCAACCGCCTCATCATGCCATTCGGGGTCGTCTGCCAGCAATTCGCCATACTCTTTGAGCGTACTGCCACACCCCGCCGCATTGACGATGATCGCATCAAATGGCCTACTCTGGCCTTCCCCCGCCGCGGCCCGAAATGCCGCGATATTGTGGCGGGCAAGCGCACGCCCTCCCTCCAAATCGCCGCTGTGGACGTGCAATGCGCCACAACACCCTTGATGAGGCGGCAACACCACTTCACACCCATTATGCTGCAGCACCCGTATGGTCGCCTCATGCACATGGGCAAAAGCCGTACTCATAATGCAGCCGGTCAGCAGTGCAACCGTGTAACGGCGCTCTCCGATGGCGGGGTAGACTTGCCCCTGCGGCGTCGTGAATGGGCGGCTCATAGGCGGCAAAAGCGCTTCAAGGTCGTTCAAATCGCCCATCCCAAACTTCTTGAGGAGAGGTATCGCTCGCACCAGCCGCTGTATGCCACTGCGTTGGTAGAGGGCTAGCAGGCCGGAAAAACGGCGAAACCACGTCATATCGGCGAAGAGACGGCGGAAGACCACCCATCGCAATACCCGTTGCCACCACGGACGCGGCAGAAGCTCATCAGGTGCGACGCCAATCGACATCACCTCTGCCAACTCACGTCCTTGCTCTATCTGCGCGCGGCAGGCCTCAAGCATCACCCCGTAGCGCACCCCACTAGGGCAGACCGCCTCACACGCCCGGCAGTTGAGGCATTGGGCCATCTGCTCCTGAAACACCGCGCTGTTAAGGCCAATACGGCCCTCCTTCACCCCCCGCATCAGGTAGATACGACCGCGGGGCGAAGATGGTTCCACGCCCGTTTCGCGGTAGGTGGGGCATGAGGAGAGACACAATGCGCAGTGGATGCACGCATGGAGGTTGTCTGCTTGGGGGATATCAGTGCCATAGAACCCCAATGCCACCCGTGCATCAGTGGTGTGGGGAGTGTGTTGGAGGTGTTGCTGATCGGACATTAAGTTACGTCACCCTATTGCTCTGTTTCACGACGCGGGGTGCCGGTCGCGATGGTCACATTGGCCGCATCCTGGTAGATCTTGCTGATGGAGCAGTAGTCTTGCCTGGCATACCCTTGCCCCTCCGCCAACTCATAGAGCTGATAGGCAAGGCCAGTCATCATCATGGGCACGCCAAGCGATTTGGCCGTCTCAAGCGCCGCGCCAAGGTCTTTCTGCATCAGGTGGGTGGCGAACCCCGGGTCATAATTATCCTTGAGCATGCGGTCTTTGAGCCATTGGTCAAGGAGGAAGTTTGCCCCCGCCGATTGCATAATCACGTCGCGCATGACACTCGCATCGCCGCCCGCCTTGGTGGCCAGGGTGAAGGCCTCTGCGATGCCGACCATCATCAGCCCAGCGATGACGTTGTTGGCCAGCTTAACGGTCTGGCCCATGCCGTTGGGGCCGAGGTGGGTGACACTCTTGCCAAGCACATTGAGAACCGGCTCAACCCGCTCAAAGACCTCCCGTTCTCCCCCCACCATGATGGCTAATTCACCTTTGGCTGCGCGCTCAGGGCCGCCGCTGATAGGCGCATCGAGCATGTGGATACCGTGTTCGGCCAAGATACCCGCAATACTCTGCGAATCGATGGGCGCGATGGTGCTGCAATCAATCACAACCGTGTTTGCCACCGCGCCGCGGAGGATCCCCTCCTCCCCAAGGCAGACCTCATCAACTTGCGGGGCATCGGGGACACAGGTGAAGATAATATCACTTGCCTGCGCGACCTCCTTTGGGCTGGCAACGACATGTGCACCAAGCGCGCGGAGGCGTTCGACCGGCTTTGGGTTGACGTGTCCGCACGTGGTGAGCTGATAGCCGCTCTGGATGAGGTGCGTGGCCATCGGTTCGCCTATCGTGCCGAGGCCGATAAACCCAATCTTTGGCATATCGTCTCCCTCTTTCTAGTGTTCTTCGTCCGTATCATCCTCAATCGCTTGTACCGCTTGTATAGATGAGCTATGGAGCACTTGAATGCACCTGATAGCTGTTGATGATCGCATTGGTTGTCTCTTGGAGATTGACAAATTGGTCTTCGGGGACAATCACCCATAAAATAGAGACGAGGTCGGCGTCCTGCTGAATAAAGCTATTGCCAAGCAGCGAGACCATCGTGTCGTCTATCCGCTCGTCGTAGGTGAACGACACCCGAACGCTGCCATCTGGCTGCAATTCCGGCTCATGCACCACCACATCCCCCCGCTCGGCAAACCCTTGCTGGATACTTTGCTGGAGGAGTGAGCCTAGTTCTCCTGTGGTACGCCGTGGCCCTTCCGCCGGAATGACCATCACGGAGATGAGGCCATTCTCCTGTGGCGCGACGAAGTTGATCAACGTCATATCATCATCGCTGCGGTCTTCAAGATTCCAGTTATTTGGTACGTTCACGGAGAACGTCCCATCAGGATGGGTGTAATTCCGCAATTCCCCAACGTCAACAGGGGTAGTCGGAGCAGTCATGCGCGGTTGGCCTCCGCCCTCCTCCACCAGCTCCTTGCCAAGCAGCCCAAAGAGGACGTTGTAGGGGGGGAGGTTTTCGGGGTGCAGCTCAAAGCGGGCACGCTCAAACCATTGCACCGTATACTCTTCGCCGTCTAAGATTTCGGAGCGCGGCTCACTGACCGGCATGCCAAATAACGCCAGACTTTCGGCTTCGGAGCTACCGGCTACCCCATCAAGCTCAAGCCCATTGGAGTTCCATGCCTGCAGAAAGTCATCGCACACGGTGTGTTCTGTCTCGGCGAAGTAGCGGCACCCCGTGACTGGCTCCCCTTTGTCAAGGGTGAACCAATTTACGCCTTGCTGCTCAAGCGCATCGACGCCAAGCCGCCCAAGCAGTACATCGTAGGGCGGGTCAAATTCGGGGTGGAGTTCAAGGCGGTTGCGCTCAAACCACTGCACTTGAACCGGCTGACCTTCGATGATCTCTTGATATTGTTCGGTGATGGGGTAGCCAAACACCGTTAAGCCGTCATTTTGCTCCCAAAACTCGCGTATCCGGCCTGAAATGCAGTAGCCCGTTTCGGGGAAACAACGCGCGTCATCTTGCTGTGCATGCGCCACCCCGCCCGCAGCAGAGGGGGCAAACGCCAACCAACACGTCATGATAATCACCCATATGGCCACCCATCGCGTCAGGGCGGGACGGCGGCGATTGGGGTGGCGTGGGTGGCTTGATACGAGGGGCAGAGATACCATCAATCCTTATCCTTATCACTCGGTGTATCGGGTGTATCGGGTGTATCGTCTGAAGTAAGGTTGAGCGACACTGAATTGATGCAATAGCGTTGGCGGGTGGGCTGAGGGCCATCATCAAAGACGTGGCCAAGATGTGCGCCACATGCCCCGCATACCACCTCGGTTCGCTGCATGCCGTGGCTCGAGTCGGAGTGCATCTCAACGCTGTCGGGGGAGACAGGTGCGTAGAAGCTTGGCCACCCCGTGCCAGAGTCATATTTGGTGTCGGAGTGGAAGAGCGGTTTGTCGCAGCAGACACAGCGATAAACACCCTCCGCCTTGCTATCCCAGTAGATGCCGGTGAAGGGACGTTCTGTGCCTTTTTGGCGGCACACTTGGTATTGCTCTGGCGTCAATTCTTGTTGCCATTGTTCGTCAGACTTCTTTATCTTCTTGGGCATAGGATTTCACCTTATTTCGATGCAAATATGCGTATCCTTCTCCCCCATGCTACCACGATTCTGGTTTTCCCTTCCCTTTCTGCCTTGCAGTGCGCCACCGATTATAGCATAGCGCTTCCTCTTGGCCGCCACTCCAATAGAAAACCCGCCACAACCACGTACAGTCTCGTGGCTGGCGGCGGGTATGGCGCTTCGCCCTTCCACCTCTCCCGTACTCTACCGCTGGGAAGCCCTATACTTCTCTGGTATCTCCTCGATTGTATCAAAGCACTCTACATTTTCGTAGGTTCTATCGTAGAATGCCCCACCCGGCACGTGATAGATATCCTTGCTTTTATTGCCCTTTATTTGGCCTTTCTCGCACGGCCAATACGGAGGATCGACCTTGCACCCCCCGCCATCGTTGCCGCAATCATACAGCGTATGGTCAGAGAAGGTAGTTGGGTTGGGCAGCTCAGAAGCGGTTGAGGTTGGGGTATTGGTAGGTGTGTCGGTGGCGGTTTCATCCGCGTCGTCCTGCTCATTATCGTCATCTGGCGTGGCAGTGGGCGTATTGGTGGATCGGGGGGTATTGGTAGGGCGGGGCGTGTCTTCTTTTGATGCAGTAGTGGCGGCTGCCTCTGCCTCTATGGTTTGTAGCTCTTCGGGGTGAGGCACAACACACCACGTCGAGGTAATCACCTGTGAAGTTCCTCTCACCCGCACCTCGACCAGATAATCGCCCGGAGCCTCGACCACCTCGATAGGAATGCGATAGTTGCCCTGGTCATTGGTCAGCCCGCCACCCACTGGTCTCCCATCCCAGTAGGCCACCAAGCTGTGGCGGGGCGGGCCACTCCCCTCAAGAAAGGCCATCGTTTGTGGTTCGCAGGTGCGGCGGGGGAACGTATCATTGTTGGTTCCCTGCGCGACGGTGATCGACACCATCCCCACAATGAGTATCAAGCCAGCGATGAGCTTTTTCATGATATTTCTCCCAAAGTCTCTTCATAGATTGGTTTGCCACGAAAAGAGTCACCATATCGTCATCTTGTTATCTTGTTTTTCATCGCCTACCTACGTGGTCTGTGGTATTATTTGGATATCACAGCGACATTTGTTATGAGGAAGTGGGGATATATGAGAAAAAACGTTCTTTCATCGATAGTTATCCTGTTCTTGTTGAGCATCATAGCGGGAGGATATGCTTCGCAGCAACTTACGAGCACCACAGCCAACGCCGCCAATCAGCCTGACCAAGACCTGCCACCCCGCCCGACGGTACGGCCAACCGACCCGCCAACCGCCACGCCGCCCGATCCACCAACCAATACACCACCGCCTATTCCGCCAACTGACACGCCAACATCTAAGCCTGTAGATCCAACCGATACGCCAACACCCGATCCTGTAGAGCCGACCATCACTCCAACCACCACCCCAACCTCTTCAAACAATGGCGATGACGATGGCGGCGGGAGCGATGACGATGGCGGCGGGAGCGATGACAGCGATGACAAGGGCGGCGGAGGCGATGGAGGCGATGGGGGAGGGCTAGAACCCGATCCGGCTGTCGTCGCCCGGCAGAGCCTCTTGACCGCGAAGGTCGGCGAAAGCGTGATATATACGTTTGTAGCGATGAATATGGGAGAAGGCGCGGCGTATGACGTGAAAGTGGTTGTTCCTCTCCCCTCATTTGCGACGCTGGTTGAGGCGACGACGAGTTGGGGGACGGTGAATGCAATCGGCAATACCACGCGGGTCGATATCGGGAACCTCTACCCAGACGACCGCGTGACCATCCAGGTTGTGGCGAAGGTCGCCTATCACACGCTCCCCGGCAAAGCCGATGTGACAGCAACTATTATGGCTGAAGGTGGCGATATGGATAAGACAAACAATCGGGCTACCTCAGTGTTGTGGACGATGATCTCCTCCGGCTGGGGGATGGGAGGACGGGGCGGGTAGCTGCGCCACCTTCTTCCTGACTATACCTTCGAGTGACTATTCCTCTCTCTCAAATGCGCGTAATAACGTCTGAACCGCGACGGTTGGCGGGAGGGTGCCATCCACCACCGCCTGCTCAACCTGCGGCAGGGTCTGCTTGACGTGGGGATGTTGATAGAACCACGTCCGCAAATGCTCCTCAACCATCGCATAGACCCAATCGCGGGCTTGAGCGCGGCGGCGGGCGGTAAACACCCCCGACGCATTTGTCTGCTCGTGAAACTGCTCTACCACGCCCCACACATCGGCAATATGCTCTCCCGTCAGCGCGGAACAGGTCAATGCTTGGGTCTGCCAGCCTTCGGTGGCGGGGGAGAGGTAGTGGAGGGCGCGTTCATACTCTTGGCGGGCGGCTTGGGCACGGATTTTGTTCTCGCCGTCGGCCTTGTTGATGACCACGGCGTCCGCAAGCTCCATAATCCCCTTCTTGATGCCTTGTAGTTCATCACCCGCGCCGGTCAGCATCAGCAAGAGGAAAAAGTCCACCATAGAGCGCACGGTTATCTCGCTTTGCCCCACGCCCACCGTCTCAACCAAGATAACATCATAGCCTGCCGCTTCGCAGAGGAGAATCGTCTCACGGCTTTTGCGCGCCACCCCGCCAAGCGTGCCGCCGGAGGGGGAGGGGCGAATGAACGCATTTGGCTCACGCGAGAGCCGTTCCATACGGGTTTTGTCGCCAAGAATGCTGCCGCGGGTGATGCTGCTACTTGGATCGACCGCCAACACCGCGACATGATGGCCTTGTTGGCAGAGGGAACAGCCCAACGCTTCAATAAAGCTGCTCTTGCCCACGCCCGGCACCCCCGTGATACCCACACGGATGGCATTGCCTGTCTCTGGCAAGAGCTGGCGCAACACTTCCTGCCCAACCTCAAGGTGAGCCGCGGCATTGCTCTCGATAAGCGTGATCGCGCGGGCAAAGACCGTACGATCACGGGCGCGCACACCTTCGACATACTCCTCGATAGAGAGCAGACGACGGCGTGTTCCCGCGCTTGCCGAAGGGCCAGAGTCGGGAGTGGGAGAGTCGGCGGGGGCGGGGGGAGAGGTGGATGGTTCCTCCGCCTTCCCCCGCACAATGCGTGTCGTGAATGCATCGCCGCCCTGCGCTGGCACCCATTCCGGGCGGCTGTGAGCATCTTGAGCATCTTGAGCATCTTGAGCGTTCTGGTCTTCTTCGTGGCCTGCTGTCATCAGAAGGGACTCCGTCGCTACACCAACTCAAGTCGTTGGTTCAGCTCTTCTAGGATGCGTTGCGCGGCGACGGGGATGACCGTGCCCGGGCCGAAGATAGCCGATGCGCCTTGCTCTCGCAGGAAATCGTAGTCTTGCGCCGGTATCCCCCCGCCGATCACGACTATGATATCCTCACGGCCAAGCGCCCGAAGCTCTTGCACCAACTGTGGCAAGAGGGTCTTGTGGCCTGCCGCCAGCGAACTCATCCCAACCACGTGCACGTCATTCTCAACGGCTTGGCGGGCAGCCTCGGCTGGGGTCTGGAAGAGCGGCCCAATATCGACATCGAAGCCCATATCGGCAAAGGCGGTGGCAATGACCTTTGCGCCACGGTCGTGGCCATCTTGGCCCATCTTGGCGACCATGATACGGGGGCGACGGCCTTCGCGCTGCTCAAACTCATCTGCCATTGCGCGCACGCGGTCAATCGTCTGAATATCGGTGAACTCGCTGCTGTAGACGCCGGAAATCGACTGTATGACGGCTTGATGGCGGCCAAACACCTTCTCCATCGCAGCAGAAATTTCGCCCAAACTGGCCCGTGCCCGTGCCGCCTCAATCGACAGCTCAAGCAGGTTACCTTCGCCAGTCTCGGCGGCGTGTGTCAGAGCATTGAGTGCGGCCTCAACCTTGCTATCGTCGCGCTGCTCGCGCAGTTGTGCCAAACGACGCCGTTGGGCCTCAAGCACGGCGGTATTATCCACCTCAAGGATATCAAGCGGGTCTTCCTTATCGAGCCGGTAGCGGTTGACGCCCACCAACGTCTCCTTACCCGAGTCGATGTGCGCTTGACGGCGGGCGGATGCTTCCTCAATGCGCATCTTGGGTAAGCCCGTCTCAATCGCCTTCGTCATCCCGCCAAGCGACTGGACTTCCTGGATGTGGCTCCACGCACGGCGGGCGAGCATATCGGTCAGCGCCTCAACGTAGTAGGAGCCGCCCCACGGGTCAACCACACTGCAGATGTTCGTCTCATTTTGGAGCAGCAACTGCGTATTGCGGGCGATGCGGGCGGAGAAGTCTGTTGGCAGGGCGATGGCCTCATCAAGGGCGTTGGTGTGCAGCGATTGCGTGTGGCCAAGAGCCGCCGCCATCGCCTCAACACACGTCCGTATGACGTTGTTGTAGGGGTCTTGCTCTTGGAGGCTCCAGCCCGATGTCTGCGAGTGGGTGCGCAACGACATAGAGCGCTCATTTTTGGGGTTGAACTGCTTCATGAGCTTGGCCCACAACAGCCGTGCGGCGCGCATCTTGGCCACTTCCATAAAGTAGTTCATCCCAATCGCCCAAAAGAACGACAGCCGCGGCGCAAAGCTATCAATATCCATCCCCGCCTTGAGGCCGGTCTGGACATATTCAAGGCCGTCGGCCAGGGTGTAGCCAAGCTCAAGGTCTGCCGTCGCGCCCGCCTCCTGCATATGGTAGCCGGAGATGCTGATGCTGTTGAAGCGCGGCATATGCTTGGAGGTGTAGGCAAAGATATCGGCAATGATGCGGATAGATGGCTCTGGCGGGTAGATGTAGGTGTTCCGCACCATATATTCTTTGAGGATGTCGTTTTGGATGGTGCCGGTCAGTTGCTTCTGATCAACGCCCTGCTCCTCCGCCGCGACGATGTAGAAGGCCATCACGGGCAAGACCGCGCCATTCATCGTCATAGAGACCGACATCTCATCCAGCGGGATGCCATCAAACAGGATCTTCATATCGAGGATCGAGTCGACCGCCACGCCTGCCTTGCCCACATCGCCCAGCACGCGTTCGTGGTCGGAGTCATAGCCGCGGTGGGTGGCGAGGTCAAAGGCAATCGACAAGCCTTTCTGCCCCGCGGCGAGGTTGCGCCGGTAGAATGCATTGCTCTCTTCGGCGGTGGAAAAACCCGCATATTGCCGGATAGTCCACGGGCGAGAGACGTACATGGTGGGGTAGGGGCCGCGTAGGAAAGGCGCTATCCCCGATACAAAGCCCAAATGCTCAAGGTGTTGGGTTTCTTCTTTGGTGTAGAAGGGCCGCACGGCAATTTGCTCGACCGTCTGCCAGAGATAGTCGTCAAGCGAGCGACCAGTCTCGCGCTCGACCGCCACGCGCCATTCTTCATAGGAGAGTCGCGGCTGCTCAGCCGAAAACTCCATAGTAGTAAAATCTGGTGTTGTAGGAGTCATAGCGAATTACACCCCTATCCGTTTCTGAAGGGTTGCCAAGGTTTCGTAACAATTGGAGCGCAGGTGGATATATTCATCCACGCCCGCCGCCTTATGCGCTTCGATTTGGTCTTTGGGATAGCCCGCCAGCACCACAATCGCATCGGGGTTCTGCTGCTTGAGAGCCGCCACCAATGGGGGCACGACATCGGGGTAGGTCTCATCCGTCGAGCAGATAGTGACGACAGGTGCTCCTGAGCGCACCGCCGCGTCTGCTGCCTCTTCCGCGGTGGCAAAGCCATCGTTGGTGAGGACAGTAAACCCGCCCACCTCAAAGAAGCCGGTTGAGAAGTCGGCGCGGGGTTTGTGCTGCGGGATAGGGCCAATATTGGCCAGGAAGACCGTCGGACGTTTGCCTGTCCGCGCCTGATACTCTTCAGACGCCGCCCGCAACTGCTCAAATGGCTCGGTGCCGCGACGTAGGGTGATTGGCTGCAGCGTGTGGAACGGCCCAAGATCACTCGTTCGTAGGGTGGCCTTCAGTTGCCCAAGTGTCGCTCCGGCAAGCGCGGCCTTGATCGCCACGCCGACCGGCTGTGCGCTCTGCTCGCCGCGGCATTGGGTCAGCTCATTGAGTGCGCTGGTGACAATGCGCTGGTCAACCGACGATTGTGCCACGGTAAACGCATTGATACGCTGCTCATAGCGGGAATGGGTGGCGTCGGCAATATCGGCGGCACGGGGTGGCTTGGGCCGATTTTCTTGGCCGTTGGCGTAGATGTTCGTGCCGATGAATTGGTCACGGCGGTGGGCGATGTTCATAGCGCGTTGCGCAGCCACGTCCGCAATCGACTGTTGGGGGTATCCTTCCTCAAGCGCGGCCAACATCCCGCCCCGGCGCTCCACTTCCTGAAAGACTTCCCACGCCTTTTTGGCGATGGCGTCGGTGAGATATTCAACATACCACGATCCGCCTGCCGGATCGACAATCTTGGTCAGATGGCACTCATCTTGCAGGATGATGTGCGTATTTCGCGCAATACGACGAGAAAAATCACTCGGCTCTTGGAATGTCTCATCAAAGCAGCCAACGTGCATGCTATTGCAGCCCCCCGCCACCGCGGCAAACGACTCGGTCGTGGTGCGCAACATGTTTACGTATGGGTCGTAGATCGTCTTGTTCCACTGCGAGGTGCGGGCGTGGATGACCATCTTCTGGGCCTCTGCATCGCCCCCAAACGCCTCTACCACCTTCGCCCATATCAGGCGGGCAGCCCGCAGCTTCGCCACCTCCATAAAGAAGTTCGATCCGATGGAGAAATAAAATCGCATGGAAGTTGCGGTATCATGGAGAGAGATGCCTCGCTCTTGCATCGCCCGGATGTATGCAACTCCCGTAGCGATGGCAAACCCAAGCTCTTGAACCGAACTCCCGCCGCCGTTGTGGTAGGGATGACCTTGGACAGCGATGGTGTGCATATTGGGAGCATTCGCGCGCACCCACTGCGTGAGTTGAGCCATGCCGTCGTAGCTATCGCTGATGGGGTGGGCCAAATTGCCCGCCTCCGCCAATGTCCCAAGCGGGTCACAAGCGAAGCCCCCTCGCAGCGTAGATAGGTTCCCCTGCTGCTGATGGGCGTGGGCGAGGAAGAGGGCCGCAATAGGCAGGCTACATGCACCAACCTTGAACGTACACGGCACATCGGCGATGGAAATGCCCTCAAAGAGCTGTGCGACATCGCGCAGGGTCGAGATTGACACCCCACCCTGCCCCATCGCATCCGGCTTGGCATCAACGACGTTCGTCCCCTGGCGAGTCGGAGCATCGCAAACCACCAATAGTGCCGTCTGCCCACGTTCAAGATCAGCACGTGCAGCGCGGTTCCAGTCGGTGGGGATGGCATAGGGGATTTCTTGGCAGATATCCCAAGGTTGTTCACGATAGCCGAGCGGGTGAATGCCGCGAACGTAGGGAGGGAAGCCGGGGAGCGTTTGGCAGTGAGTAAGGTGTTCGATGTCTTCGCGGCGGTAGAGTGGTTGAATATCTATGGTCTCGTACGTCTTGCTGAGGAGCTTTTTCTCAAATGATGCTCCTTTGAGCGACTGCTCTGCAACATGACGCCATTCTTCGTAGGTCGGGTACGCAAATTCTGGAAATAACCGATCCGTTTCTGGCATAAAAAACTCCTTTGTTTTAGCTGTACCGTGGAAGGATAATAGCATACCCACTATCGCAGTGCAAGGAATCAGGCAGAAGCCCGCAGAAACCCGCAGAAGCCCATGGTACAATTGGAAGACGCCAACTAGGCAATGCGATAGTGTTGGAAACCATGACCACATCTACCCTCATCGAAGTAGACATTGATGGAATAGCGCAGGGTGGTGATGGAGTAGGGCGATATGAAGGGCGCGTCGTCTTTGCGACCGGGGCACTCCCCGGCGAGCGTGTTCGCGTCCGCTTAGAGTCCGAAAAGCCATCCTACCTACGAGGGAGCGCGGTGGAGATACTCCATCCCGCCCCCGAACGCGTCTCACCCACGTTCCCATCAGCAAGCCATATGAGTTGGCAGCATATTCGCTATGATGCCCAGCTCCGGTTCAAGCATGCGATTGTCCGCGATCAGCTGCACAAGTTTCTCCGACCAGTGGTAGGAGGAGGCGAAGCGGCCAAAGTAGCCGACTCGGCCCCAGAAGCAAAGAACGCTGTGCAGCACCATCCGCTCGATCAGCTTGATATCCGCGACCCAATTCCCGCCCATTCTCCGTGGGGCTATCGAAACACGATCCACTTGCGTCACGACCCGCAAACCGGGTATATTGGCTATTACGCGGTGCAATCTCGGCGTGTGGTTGATCTCCCCTTCGATCCGCTTGCCCTTCCGGCTATCAATGAAGCACTGGCTGGATTGCGTACGGTGCTTTCGTCTCAATCGCCCAATGATTGTTCTCTGACGCATATCACCATACGAGCCAGTGCGACCTACGGCTACGTCATTGGTTCGCTCAGCGGTGCCAACCTCGCAGATGTGCGCTCTATAGCACACCAGTGGCGTGCACATTGCCCGGCTCTTGCCGGGTGTATGGTGACGGAAGAGAGCGAGAGCGGTGGCGAGGTGGGCGGGGAGAGCAGAAAGAGGAAAGGGATCAGGGAGAGCATGACAACTGATGAAAACAGCGTTTTGCTCCACGAACAGCTAGAGGAGGTAACATTTTCTATTTCGCCAGAGAGCTTTTTTCAAGTACACACCGCGCAGGCCGAGAGCATGCTACAGGTAGTTCGTTCGTTGTTGGCGTTGCACCCTCACGAGCGGCTCCTCGATCTCTACAGCGGGGTGGGGACGTTTGCCCTCCCGTTGGCACGTGACGTGGCAGAAGTTGTCGCCGTCGAATCGCATCCGCGCGCGGTGGAAGATGGCCGTCGAAGCCAAACACTCAACGCCATTCCCAATGTCACCTTTCACCACGCCCCGGCTGAGCAGGCAATGTCTTTCCTGGCAAAGGAGAGGCACACGCCCCCCTCCTATGCGGCTGCCATCCTTGACCCACCCCGACGTGGATGTCATCCAGCAGTCTTGCAGACAATGATCGAGCTGGCTGTGCCTCGGTTGCTCTATATTTCGTGTCATCCGGGGGTGCTTGCCCGCGATCTCGACATCCTCTGCGCTGGAGGGTATCGCCCCGTCACTATTCAACCAATCGATATGTTCCCGCAGACTCCCCATATTGAGTCTGTGGTACTGTTGTGCCGATACAAATTGGTCGCCATTCCCATGTAGGATGTGCTATGAGGGCTGTTAATACGATACTCATCGTTGATGATGACAGAGGAACACGGGAGATCCTCCGGATATTGTTGCAATCGCCACACTATCACCTCTCCTTCGCCAAAGATGGAGACGAAGCCCTAACCCTTGCCACACGCATCGTTCCCGATCTTATCTTATTAGATGTAATGATGCCTGGCATGAGTGGGTTTGAGGTGTGTAGCAAGATACGAGCGACCCCGCTCCTCTCCGAAGTGCCGATTTTACTTATCACGGCGCTCAACGACTCCAATTCGCGTCTTCGCGGGCTGGAGCTTGGGGCCGACGATTTCATCACCAAACCGTTTGATTATGCCGAACTCCAAGCGCGAGTTCACACGATAACCAAACTCAACCGCTACCGCCGATTGCTGACCCAACGCATTTGGTTTGAGTGGGTCGTCGATCAGTCAAATGATGGCTTTGTGATTGTTGATTGTCACGGGCACATTCTCTATCTCAATCGAAAGGCCCGTATCTACCTCAATATTTCGGCATGCAGTGGAGATCCCCCCATCTTGCCGCAGAACGAAACCTTTTTGCAAATTGCCCGACGATATTATCATTGTGAGACAAAGGAGGCATGGGAAACATGGCACCATGATCTGAATGCAGAGACCGATTCATCCCCCTGCATCTCATCCACATCGCTTCCACGCTATTTGGTTCGCCCTGAAACCAAACGCACACGTGAGCTATGGCTGCGGGTCGACCAGCTTGATATTCCCATGGGATCCCATGTAGAGCGGCTCATTCGGCTCAATGATGTCACCGAACAGATGACGAAAGAGCGTACCATCCGAACATTTCAGAAGCTCATCTCACACAAGCTCCGTTCTCCATTGGGGGCGCTGACCAATAGCATTCATCTGCTCACAGAGAACCGTGAACAACTCACCCCTGAGATGGCAAGAGAGTTTATTGAGATCGCCTCGCAAAGCATTGAACGATTGCGGTGTCAGGTAGATGATGTCTTGCTCTACCTCAAAACGCCCGACCTCGTGCAGCGCGAGCAGGGGTGTGAGCTTTCAGTCGTGAAGAAGCTGGTCACACAGATTTGCGAGGAATTGGAGGTCGTATCGTTAACAATCTTGTGCCCGGATGAACTCAACGGCTGTCGTTTGTATCTCTCGCAACAAGCGATCGAGCTGCTTCTCCGCGAAGTTATCGAAAATACCCGCAAGTTTCACCCGACTCAGTCGCCCTGTGTCGAAGTGTGTATCTCATGCCCCGAACAAGCCAAAGTCTCGTTGGTGGTGCGAGATGACGGGACAAGCCTCACACCGGAACAGATCACCGAAGCGTGGGTGCCCTACTATCAGGCAGAAAAGTACTTTAGTGGAGAAGTGCCGGGGATGGGGCTTGGGCTTGCGATGGTCGCGATGGTCTTGTGGAGTGTTGGAGGGTGTTATCATATCGCCAACCGCTACCCCGGCCCCGGAGTCGAGGTAGAACTCGTGGTGCCGCTAAAGCAGGAAGAACCCGATCAGAAACCCATTGTACTAAAGGCCGATTGAGCTATGCACCAAAAAAATACTATTCTCATCGTGGATGATGAACGACTGGGACGTGCCACCTTGGAAGCACTTCTTCGCCATCCTCACTATCAACTCTTGTTTGCAAGCAATGGGAGTGAAGCATTGGAGCAGGCCCATATCGTCCCTCCTGATCTCATCCTGCTCGACGTGATGATGCCAGACATCGACGGATTCGAGGTGTGCCGCCGTATCCGTTCCGACACGTTGTTGAGCGAAGTGCCCATTATTATGGTCACCGGCCTTGACGACCGCGAATCGCGCATTCAAGGCATTGAGTCGGGCGCAGATGACTTCATCTCCAAGCCGTTTGACCACACCGAGCTGCAAGCGCGGGTGCGGACAATCACCCGTCTCAACCGCTACCGGCGGCTGTTAGAAGAACGGAACAAGTTTGAACGAGTTGTATCGCTCTCTCCCGATGGCTTGATGGTCATCTCATCAACGGGGGAGATTTTGCTCGCCAACCCTGCCGTTATCCGGTTGCTCTATGGCGAGGAGGAGGAAGAAACCCCCCTTGTTGGAAACACGATTAGGGTATTTGTACCCGAAGAGCATGTCGACCATTGTCTGGCGCGCCTCAACGCGATTGGCACGGGAAAGATCGCCATGGTGCGCTTTGAGACGGAGATGATGCGCAGCGATGGCACGCGGTTTTCGGCAGAAATCACCAGCGGGCATATTGTGTGGGATGCCACTCCGGCTGCACAGGTCAATGTCCGCGATGTGACCGAGCGGAAACGGGCAGAAAAAGAGATCCGGCGCTCCAAAAATGAGCTGGCACTGGCCTACGATGCGACGTTGGTGGGGTGGGTCAAGGCGCTTGACCTCCGCGACCGCGAAACCGAAGGCCATTCGCAGCGCGTGGCAGAGATGTGCGTGCGGCTTGCCCAAGCAGTCGGCTATGAGGGTGAGGATATTGAGACGATCCGCCGCGGTGCGCTGCTGCACGACATCGGCAAGATGGGCATTCCCGATCACATCCTCTTTAAGCCCGGCCCGCTCACCGATGAAGAGTGGTCGTTGATGCGCAAACACCCGGAGTATGCCTACGAGTGGCTTGCACCCATCGAATACCTCCGCCCGTCGCTTGATATTCCCTATAGCCACCACGAAAAGTGGGACGGGACAGGGTATCCACGCGGCCTGAAAGGCGAAGATATCCCACTCCCTGCCCGCATCTTCGCCATCGTCGATGTGTGGGATGCACTACGCTCCAAACGCCCCTACCGCGAAGTGTGGCCGGAGGAGAAAGTATGCAACTATATCCGTTCGCTCTCTGGGAAACAGTTTGATCCGATGGTCGTGGAGGTGTTCCTTGCCAACTACCACAACTTGACGAACGTCTCATTTTGATGCTCCAAATTGATGCTCCCAACCTTCAGGAGGAGAAGGGGGAAACACTTAAGGCAACAGCGTTGGGGGGACTGAGAATGCGATTGCCTAGATGCGGCGCGGCGGGATGGTTGCCGTAAAGCCCTAATCGCTGTACAATGTCGCGCAGATGTATGATATTCAAGGATTTTGCATAGCGTTTGACCTGGCAAGGATATGCGCACATGTTGAGCTATGATGAGATTGTGATCAAGTTAGAGGAGGCATGGGTCGAAGCCGGGTTCCACGAATATCTGCTGACCGAGTCTGTCGAGCCAGAGACTCACACCCGCACCTTCAAAGTGGAGCTGTTTTCAAACCTGATTGAGATTCCCGACGAGGAAGTGATGTTGCCGTGGCTTGAGATTAGCTTTACGTGGTCTCCCGTACACCAACTCTTGTCCGACGGCTACAAGATCAAGAGCAACGATCCGGTCAACCTGACATGGGCCTACAACGTGATTGCGCAGGGCGATTTGAGTGAGCGTGGGGATCGAGAACTCGCGCGTCTCTACCGCAATGCGGTTGAACGGGCATTGCGCACGATGTTTTCCTCGAATGCTATCGTGGAGCCGGTGCAATTGCCGGTCGAAGTGCGCCGAACCTACCAATGTCTCCCCGACTCATCGGAGCAAGTCTTTGTGCAGTTGGTCAGCTCAACGCTCACCAACCTATCTGAGATGTGGACGAACCACGATTCCGATGCGCTGCAGGCGCTTATCAGCAACGATACCCACGTGGCAGGCGCTATTATCCAGTCACTCGCCAAGACCTTCTTGCCATCGCGTCCCCTTGAACGGCACCAAAGCTCCTACCGCCCCGTGGATGCCGCATAGATGGCGGGTGAGCGGAAAGAAATCCACCATATTCCTCTACCGCAAACTCGCCATCAGTTGTTGCTGGCGGAATTTGCATCGGTCGCAATAGGCGATGCGGTGGCCAGCCAGCACAAAATGCCGTAACGTATTGCTGCAATGGGGGCAAACAGTCGGCAGCTTCTTGGGAGCAAGCGGCGGGGGAATTAACTCCGTCGAATCGATATCAGGGATGGGTTTTCGCTCATCCTGCTCATCTTCATCACCAGCCGGTTTCAGTTTCCATACTTTGGCCAGCCGCTCAACCAACCGCGCATAATCTTCCGCGCCCCGCGACTTCTTCTTATACTCAAAGATCGTCTTGCCGAACGATGATGCTTCCGAGAGAGAAACATTGACGCGAATGGGCCGCGTGACCGCATTCCCGTAGGTCTCTTTGAGGTGATTGAGTAGGATGTCTGACTGACGAAGCCGAGCATCGTACATTGTAGGGATAATCATCCGCACTTTGACCGATCCCTGCGTCCGGTGGGCAATCTGTTTGAGTAGGTTGTTCAGACCGCGGATAGAGAGATATTCCACGGCAGTCGGGATAATCACCTCGCTCGCCGCAAAGAGAGCATTGATGCTCATCATGTTGAGCGACCCGGGGGAATCGATCAAGATGAGATCGTAGTAGGGCTTCATTGGCTTGATGGCATGGTCAATTGTGCGCGCCCAATCAGACCGCTGCGGCATAATGGGCAATGCTTGGACTAAACTCTCGTCGGCGGCAAGCAGATCGAGGTTTGGGCGGGCGCGCGTGATGCATTCAAAAGGAGAAACCCCCTCTACAAGCACATCGTAGAGCGAACGTTTCGGCTCTACCCCCAACGATAGCGCCAAGTTTCCCTGGGCATCAAAGTCGATCAGGAGGACACGCGACCCCCGTAGCGCAAGTCCCGCCCCAAGATTGACAGCCGTCGTTGTTTTGCCGACCCCACCCTTAATATTGATAATGGCAACGACTAGTCCCACAGTTCCCCTCGTAAGCTATTTGCACTATGTGCGCTTTCACAGCCGGTGACGAATAAAGAAGTAATAGGCAAAGAACAGACAAAGAACAGGCAAAGAACAGGCAAAGAACAGGCAAAGAACAGGCAAAGAACAGATAAAGAAAATGCACACAGGGGACACAAACGCTCCCCACACGACAACACGTATTATAGCATAGCGTCGAATGATTGGTTGTCGTACGATAAGGAGGGAAAAAAGTCTGAGAGACGATAAGCAGACGACAAGCAGACGACAAGCAAAAGAAAAGAAAAAGGGACGTACACTCGGCACGTCCCTCTCACCGTTTTCGGCTTAAAATATTCTGATTTGCAGGTTTTACGGCCCTTTATACCAAGCTACCGCAAAATCACCGGCAAGAAGACTTCAGGCTTCTTCAGAATAGTGAAACCAGGCTCCAATTGGAGCGCGTTTGATGTCAGCAGGTGATCCGATGTATTCCCTGCCGCGTCCATGATGCGGGCATAGACGTAATACTCGCCACTGGTTTGCAGATTACCCGGCAGATTGGTGAAGAGATCCCAATCAGCGATGGTGAAGGAGAAGTAGCCATTGCTTGCGCTTGGGTTCTCCACCTGCACCGGCACCCATTGGCCATCCAGCTTGGTGGTGTCGGAAATAAGCTCGCGGCTATTTGCCAGCATCACGCCCCAGAACGGCTGTCCAGTGGTTTCTTGTGTGCTTGCGCCGTCAAGGTAGTCCTTAACTTGCAGTTCATCGAACGACAGATCCACCCACGTCTCATGAGTAGAGGAGATGGGGCTACTCTGTTTGGCAGTGCGCAAGGTACCCGTATTGGAGATGACCTGCGGGCTGGCTGCATCATAGATGATAGTGCGGCGATATTCGTAGGAATGGTCAATCCCATCCGTCACCTCCACCACGACACTGTGCTCTCCCGTTTCTTGGGGGTTCAGCGGTATCCGGCTGGAGGCGATGCTGCCATATTCCACCGGCACCTCTGTCAATGTGCTTTCGCCGCCTGTTGATTGTGCGGTCGTGGCTTCCTCGCCAATGCGCACCTGCTTGAGGCCGCTACATTCGCCAGCCCGTGCTTGCACATCGACCATGTAATATGGCTCGCTGGTGTAGATGGGGTCACCTTGGCTCGTGCCCTCAACATTTACATCCGCATCTACACCCGGGTCGACATTGATAGCCGCGGACATCTGCGCCGAGGTCTTGTCTGAGGCACTGTTGTAAAATTTGCCGTAGATGGTCTCTACCGAACAGGGGTTGGTCTCTGGGTTGCTATCGGTAGGCAGTTGCCAGTTTTGCACCGAGTAGGAAGCGGGAGCGGTCAATGCATTCATATCGGTGAACGTTGCTGGCTCAGAAGTACCGCTGTTCCACAGCCGATATTTGTCTGCCTTGCCCTGCTTCAACATCAATGTGACCAACACCTTAGAATCGGTCGCCAAGTTTGCCCCATTGTTGACGGTGAGAGAGCCTTCCGGCTGATCTGGTGGCGGAGTGGGCGTGGCGGTTGGGCCAGGGGTCGGAGTTGCGGTTGGAGTGGCAGTCGGTTGAACGCTGCCGCCGCCGCCGCCCGGGTCAACGCTATAGCGCACACCGTCGGTATTCCCCTTGATCCACACGCCGATCTTGCCAGACCCGCCGCCGCCAATCGATGGTGCGGTACTCTTCTCGTTGCCGTCAATCTCAAGTGGCGAGGAGAGGGTGGCGGTGTTGGGATTATACGAGTTGTAGAACACCCGGTGGGTACTGAAGCCTTTTCCATCCCAATACTTGTGCTCAGAGACAATGTGTGCCACTCCGCCAGATGAGTAGGCGTCGGAGTTGGCAGCCCACTTGTCGGAGCCAATCAACACCTGCCCAATCGGCTGCCAGTTGCTGCCCTGATCGTTACTCGTCAGCAGCACCAGCCGGTAGCCGCTACTTGTCCCGCCAGTCACGAACCCACCATAGATGCGGCCTGTCCCCTGGTCGACTTCAAGCAACGGCAAGTCGCTGGCCGAGTAGCCAAGTTGGGTGGTGATATCGACATAGCCGTAGGGGCCATCGCGTCCACCGCGGCTGTAGTAGACCCGCGCGCGTTCGCTCTCCGATTTGTGATATTCGTAGAGGACGTGCACCACCGCGCTGCTCCCTGAGCCAGTGACCGCGACACGGTTGTTGCGAACCAAGTAGCCCTTGGAGCCAACCACGCTTTGTGGGTTCGACCACGACATCGGCCCACGGCGGTAGGCAACTTCGGCATAGGCTTCGCCGTCGCCCAGCCCAAGGCCACACGTCACAAATGGCGTGCCCGCCGCGTCGAGGGCAAGGTCAAGGCCCCACCCACATTCGTCAAGCGAGGTAGCTTCTTTGGCCCAGGTTCCAGAGTTCCCCGTCGCGCTGTAGAGGTAATAGACGCGGTGGTCTGTACTCAATACGGCGACGTGGACTTTATCATCTGGCCCCACCTCTAAGCTGATGCCATTATACTTGGTTTTGCTGGTGGTGACAGACTGCATCGCTTCCCAAGAAACCGAATTGCCGTCTGCCGCCAGCTGCCCGCGGATATAGCGGACATTGCCATCAAGATCGTGCCAAAGGACGTGCACTTTCCCCGAGGAGCTGACCCGTACGTGGGGCCACAGCGCTTCCGGCGTGGAGCCGGGAACAAACATGATGTTCGTCCACGCAAAGACACTGCTCATTGAGCTGACGAGGAAGAGCGCCACAATGGCGGCCATCAAAATACGTTGTATGGAATGACGCGCCGTCAGTGCATTCACTGGGCGGTGTATGATGTGTATAAGAGAACGTATCATGCTACCCCTCCTTATTTCCATGCATGGAAGTTGTCAAAGTAGGCATACCCTTCCACGCCCGCGTAAAGCCCAACCTTGCCCGCAATGGTCGCTGGCAATATGGCTGTCAATGGGGAAGCATCGTCCACGTATGCAGTGATAGTATCATCTTCCTGCTCAAGACGAAGCTGATACCACTCATCGCGCTGCATCACCGTATCTTCGTCATTGGCGAGCACGGTCGCAACACCATCTTCCACCTGCACCAGCGACATGCCGGGCGAACCAAGGCCACGGCCATCTTCAGCGCTGAGCACAAGCGCAACGTAGGAAGCCCCCTGCTCATCTTCTCCCTCTCCCCCTTCTTGATAGCCCATTACGAGGCCAACTTTAGAAGCATTGCGCGACAGGGCGCTCACTTCAACCGCACCATCGCCCTCGAATGACGCCGGGGCAAGCGCAAGCATATCGTTGAGCGGGTTCATCGCGCGGCTGTTTGCCGGTGGGAAGAAGGTGCCATCTTCGTGTCGCTGCCAGGTCGGGGCGGCGAGCGGCTCCCACGAAACGTGGTCGTAGCTCCATCCCGCGATATCGCTTTCAAAGTCGTTCTGGTAGACCATATCGGCATCTTGCGCCGCGGCAAGCCCTGCCGGTACCGGAGCCGCTTCAATAGGGGCCGCCGTGGGCACCGGCGGAAGATCTGGGCCTTTTTCAATGGTTATGGGTTGGGTGGTGATACCGATTTCCATTGGGAACGCTGTGGGTTGATTTTTGTCAGAAGATGGCTTGGGAGGTACGGGGTTGAGTGCATTGACCTCTTGACGTACGTCATCCTCTGGCGGGGCGGCTATCCCTGTAAACCGTTGGGCTACAAGGAACCCAATCCCTCCAATCACCACAACGAGAACTATACCAATAATCCGATAGTATCGTCGCATCTTCTCATCCTGCCTTTCCGCGCTACGACAATAGACAATAAGGAAACCAGACTTGCCTTGACGTGGTCGTAGCGTGTTGCTTTATAGTAATGTTGATAATATCTTACCGAAGTGGTTGTTTGACACCCTCAATGGCCGGGGTTTTCAAAAACACATCGGAATAACGTTCTTTCCTACTACAAACGAACCATACACCTCTATGTTACACCCAAAATGGCAAAAAAACACTATTTTTCATCTTTGAAAGGGATATTTCAGCAAGAATTGACCTATTTTCTAGAAAAAATTATGGTGTATCGTACGAAACAGTTTCGTCGGACAAGTGTGGCCTATTGGGCGGGCTATCGGAAGGAACTTCTACCGGATCAAGTGCTGCCCAATCGATCAAAATACCGCCTTCCCGCTCATCTTCAGGCCGATGGTTGAGCACGGAGAGGGGGATAGTGTCGCTGTGCAGCAGCAGGGTCACCCCATCGGACGACGGCGGCACCATCATGCGGTAGATGCGCGGCCACCCGGGCGCGATGGTCGTTGCTATGGGCATTGTATCATTGAGTGTGATGTGCATATGGGGAGGGGGAGATGTGTGTGGGCGGGGGGCACTCGCGCGTAGCCGTACCACAGATGTGGGAGTAGGCGCGGTACCAAACCGCAATCCGGCATATGCTCCTGTCCACCGTGCCGGAGGAAGTACCTCTGGGGCATACTCCATATAAATCCCGAAGATATAACCATAGAGACATGCGGGTGGTGCTCCAAGGTCGAGCGTTTGACGTGGTGGGAGAAGAGTTGCTGCAAACCCAACCCGCTCCAACTGCCCCACCGAAAGTGAACTTGCTTGAAGCTGATCTACCACTGCTTCATTATACCCTTGGCGTTGCAATACCCGTGCCGACCCAATGCGGGCTTGAGGGGCATGGTAGGTCACGTGTGTTGCGCGCTGATACCATATATGGGCGCTATCTTCTCGGCCAAGTGTTTCGGCCACCTGCCCCGCCGCCACCAATGTCGTGATGCGAGTTGGGTACCACGCGACCGCCGTTTCATAAGCGCGATATGCTGCATTGATATCACCAGTATGCCAAGCAGTCGTGCCGCGCACATGCCACCATTGGCTCATTGCGAGGGGGACAAGATGAAGATACCACGAGCCAAAGAGAAAAATACCGAGAACAAGGAAGATACGCCACCGTTGGAGAGTGAAACGTTGAAGAGATCCGAAGATATCATGGCTGGCTATTATAGCATACTCTTGCAATCCTTGCACCATGCGAATGATACGAATGATACCCATGACCCCCAACGGAATGAGTACCACCATCAGGGGGAGGCGCAAACGGGGCTGTACCAACGTCAATATGGAGAGGAGAAAGAGCGATCCCCCCCATACCACGGCAATCTTCGTAAAGCGGTCGTGCCACCTCCATGTTATTTGCACCACTGCGCCCATCAATAGCGGCACATAGACCACATCAGCGCAAAGATTGAGCCATCGCCACCAACATGGCGGCTGCACCTCTCCGAAGTTGGGGCCACGCTCTACCGTCGTCCTGATGCTGTATGTGCGCGGGCAGGTGAGGTAGAGATCGCCGTCGTGGCCGGACGCCAACACATCCGCCTCTGGCCGCCAAAACTGACGTGCCTTCTCTGCAAGCTGCTCTATAGTGAAGACGGGGTGTGAAAGCATATTGTTGCGGGCGAGCGCGGCAAATGCCCGGTCGCGGTCGGCGAGGTTGGGGTACACTTCCTGCATATCTGCCTCTATAGAGGTGATGCGTTGATCGGGCAATCGGTTACCAAGCCACAGGTTAAACCCGCCGGTCGTATCGAGCACAACCAGCCGGTGGTAGACTATGGCATTGCGCACTGTCCACGGCGCGACGATCACCGCCGCACACGCCCCCGCCACCACGATCCGCCCAAGTCGTGCTTTCCACGGCCCTCCCGCAAGCCACGACGCAACGAAGAGCGCAGGAATTGTCCCCACTGCGATGGGCTTGATGAGCATCGCCAACCCCAAGACGACCCCTGCCACCGCCGCAAGCGTGAAACTTGGCGTGTTCATCAGCCGCAGGAGGAGGAGCAGGAAAAATGCCAGAACAACCAACAATAGCATTTCAGCCATCAGGTAGGAGGAGTAGGCAATGAGCGGGAATGAGATCGCCCCCACAAATCCACATAACAACGCCACCCGCCACGTCCGCGACCCCAATCCCCCAATGCGGTAGAGCAAGTAAACAAGCACAACACCAAGGAAAACTTGGCCAAGTCGTGCCAGCAAAAGCGTAGTAGTTTTGTCAGTGGGGCCGAGAAAAAGAGCAAGCCAGGTGGGGAAGAGCGGCGGGCGGAGCCATCGCCCATTGTCGATGTATGAGCCTTCACGGAGCGCCCGCGCAATCTCTAGATATTCGGCCTCATCGAAGACCAGCGATGCGTCCCAGAGGAACCAAAGCCAGAGGAGCCGCAGTCCAAGCCCCACACCGAGTATCCAAAGCAGTGGGCGACGACGAATTGAGTGCATCAAATGAGAAATCATTGCGTATATAGAGTTTAACCGCACGCCCCTCTGGGCCATCAAATGCGTTATAGTGGTAGTCTTCCTTGAACGACGGGTGGTGCCAGAATATCGACGAGCCTTTGTATGGCACAATCGCAGGCTCGCGCCCAAAGACGTAATCAGCATCCATCTTTTCGTGTCCGGCCTTGCCCGCCCCAATATCCGGCACCGGCAAATGAGCAATATGGAGGTCGGTCAGCCCAAGCGCATCAATCACTGGCCGGTCGGCGTAGTAGGGCAATGCGCCCGCCGTCGCCGCGATGAGGGTGTCGGGCGGGGTGTGGCTGTTGATCCACCGCCCCGTCTCGCGGTATTGCTTCACAATTTCCATGCCAGCCCATACTGGCGTTCCGGGGAGGTAACTACTCTCCCGCGGCAAGAGCAGGACAAGGATAATCGCCACGCCCGCAATCAGCGCCCCGCCCACAGCGGCCATTCGCCCATTCGCCCACTCTGCCATGCCCCACACGCCCAACAGCGTCAGGAGGGGCAGGAGCGGGATGAAGAACCGTGCGCCAGGTACCCAATCGCCGCCAACCGCCACGATATAGAGTGTAAAGATGGTGACCATGGCCGCGAGGAGGGTGCCTATTTGCCAACCTGACGGCAACCGCCTTGAGCGGAAGCATCGCCACCCACCCGACGCCACCCCTCCCACCATCACGAGGAAGAGCACGTGTGTCGTGGCAAACGTCCAGAGGTATTCTCCCCCGCGGAGTGCTTGTGCCCATGTGCCGCCGACCTTCACATAGAACGTATTGGGCAGCAGATAGCCATAGTAGCTCCACCGCCACAGGAAATAGCTCCCATACAAGCCAATGAGTGGCAGTGCCAGGGTGAGCGCCGGTCGTATGATGCGTATGAGGCTGCGTCCACCCTGCGACCGCCACCCCTGCCACAGCGCGTATAATCCTGCTACCCCCGCAAATACCACCCCATCAGGGCGCGTCATCATGGTCAGGGCGAGGAAGATGCCTGCCCACCCCCACCGTTCCCGCGTGAGCAGCACCATTGCCACAAGTAGGAGCGTGGTGAAGAGGGCAGTCTCCATACCGCTGCCGCGCGTGGTGTACATAAGGAATGGCCCGCTCACCGCCAACAACGTCGCACTTGCCCACTCCCACGGCATTGGCATCAGCCGTCGGGAGAGCAGCATCGTCAGCGCAATGATGGCAAAGCCGAGAATGAGATTGATGCAGGCAGAGGCCAGGACGGGGTCGCCATCAAGCGCGAACACCGTCGGAAAGAGCATTGTCCACAGGAAATTGGTATAGCCCTCAACCCGCTCCCCGACATTGTAGACCAACCCGTGCCCCGCCTCAAAGTGGCGCGCGTATTGGAAGGATACAAATGCGTCATCGACGATCCAGAAGCCAAGCAGTTGCGGGGAGAATACCAGCCAGAGGCTCAGCAGCGGCGCGGCGATGAGTGGTATCAATCGGGTGAGCCGATTGCCATTGCGGGGCAGGGTGATGAGCCAAAAGAGGAGTATCCCCCCCACCGCCGCCGATGCGAGTACGGGTTGCGGCAGGAAATGCGGCTGATAGCTCGCCACCACCGCCAGCCATCCCCCGCCGACAAGCCCTCCCACCGCGAGCGACCGCCACCGCCAGACAGCAAACAATATCCCCCCTACCGCCACCGCAAGGCTCCCTATATCGCCAAGTGGAGTACCACGCGCTTGGCGGATGGCAAAGGCATCAATTGCCATCCCAAGCGTCCGGTCACTCGCATCAACCCACGTAGGCGACCGCACATCAAGCATCACGCTGTAGTCGGGGTGGGTCAAGTCGGGCGGGGCGAGGATGTGGTAGCGTCGCCATTGGCTGGGAGCCGCCTCAACCAACATCGGCTCATTGTTGATGAGCAGGGTGAAGGGACGCGGCGGCGATTCCTCCCGGCACCCGCACAGCGTCACCTCCACAATCGATTGGCCCATACGCAGCGCGGCGGGGAAAGTGATTGTACCACGACCGTGTGTCCACCGAAACGTACGTTCTTCCCACTGCTCACGGGTATCAAAGCCGAAAAACGTCTCAAAGGTGGCCGTACGCCCCTCCGCCAAGAACGGCGGCTCATTGCCAACATCGGCAGCCATCTGACGCGGCGGGAAGATAATCCCCCGTCCAAGGCCAATGACCACGGCACAGAGCACAACCGCTCCAATGAGCAGCAGCACGGTGGATGGGCTGTTTTGGGTGATGGGGGTGGCAGGTGGTTGTTGAGATGATTGCTGAGATGATTGCTGAGATAGTTGCTGAGATGGTTGCTGAGATGGTTGTTTGTGCTGCAAGCCGTCCAAAGCCTCCTATTCCGCCGTGTCAAGCTCTAAAAGCACCGTCGCGCCGCTATCGTCAAGTACCCGTGCATCTGACGCACGAATCTCCTCTGGCAGAGACGCGACCGGATTGAAGTTGATAATGTAATTGCCAGTGTCACGCAGGTTGAGGCGCACTGTTGCCTGCTGCCGCCAAGGCCATTGGAGTGGGCTATCATCAAAGACAAGCCCTTTCAACGCCACATCTCCCCCGTCCCGCGGCAGGCCAAAATCCCATGCGGTTGCGCCGGAGATGTGGCCCACTTCAAACGTTAGCCAGCCTTCCCAATCGGCGGGGACATTTGCCCATTCCCCTGCATCGGCGAGGGTATTGCCATCTTGATCAATAGGAAAGACCCCGAGCAGGTCGCCTTTGCCATCATTCCGCACCCACACCTTCAGCTGATGTGGGGTGTCACGGCGGGGGAGCGGTTGGGGGATCTCTATCCGCATCCACTCCGCCGAACGGAGAAGCAATTCGCCATCGTGGTTGACCACATCGTAAGACAACATATCGTCGAGCGCCATCGTCTCAACCGGATCCGATATCACGGCGTGGGTGATGGGCAACAACTGCTCATCTCCCCCTTCCCTTCCCTTGATGAGCGGCGCGGCGATGGGCCAATACACCGCCCCCGCCTTCATTGCGCCGTGGGTCAGGTAGAAGTCGCGCGGTATCTCATCACGGTAGAAAACCCGCGTGGTGTCTGTCGTGGGCATGGTCGAGCGCGTTGTGCGCTGGACGAGTATCGCGACCTGGTCGGGGTCGAGCGAGAGGTTGTGCCGGTCTCGCATATGCGCCTGCATCTCAAACAACGCCGGTACCTTCTGGACGAAGCCCAATATCAGAAACACAATCAAGATCGGCAGGGCGATGCCTCCCACCATCCGCCCCGCCCCTTCCCTCCTAAGCCACCTGGCCATCTGCCAGAGAACATGGAGATATGCCGCCAACCCCATCACCGCGCACGGTATCCACAGCCGGTAGAACAGGCTTGCGGGGAAGTAGGGCCGCACGACGAAGATACTCGCCCCCGTCGCGCCCACCACCAAGATAGTGAGCCAGAGCGTGGGCAGGAAGGAGATACGTTGTTGGCGGTACAACAACGCATAGCCCACAACAATCCCTCCCAAGATGATGAGTGCGCCAAACCACCATAATGGGGCCAATAGCCCAACCCACGACCACCATTCCCGCTGCGCCAAGTGGAGATTTAGCATCATCTCTGTCTGCCAAGAAACACCTTCTGGATAGGGGTAGGGGCGGATGGCCATATCGGGGCTGGAGACCACCGTCGGCAGGACAAATGAGAGCGCAACAACCCCTCCCGCAAGCAACCCCGCCACCCACATCCTCCTATTCCTGAGTTGCTGTGGCGCGGCAAACAGAATGGCAATCAGTGCGTAGATGACCCCAATCGTGTGTAGGCCAACAAGCAGCATCGTCCCGATGACCAGGGTTAAAGGCGCATCGCCGGTGCGGGCAAACAGCCGTGCCCACATCAGCATCGCCAATGCAAGGCAGATGTTCGATGGGACGACGTAGTGCAGCCCTTGCTCAGGAAAGACAACCACCGCCAAGATACTCAACACCAACCCCGCAGTCACCCACCCCCACATCGCGCGCACCCACAGGGCGATGGCCACGCCAAACAGCAGCGGGCCAAGTGCCCATATCAGCATATACGCGCCTTCCCAGCTCAGCCCAACGTGGTGCAAGAGCCATAGGATGACTGAGAAGAGCGGCGTGTAGACAAGAAATACCCGTACATGAGCGCGCACCTGCTCATATAGGAGGTAGAGGTCATCGCCAGAGTCGGCGTGGATAGGGGTATCCACTTGGTGGCGGAGGTCGTTGAGCGCCGGACACTCCTGCCAAAAGCAGTCGTCTAGCTGTGCTGCCTTCAGCAGGTAGCCATAGCTATCATCCACCTCTGGCGGCAAACTCCGTACCGCCAATGGCTGCCACACGAGCATCCCCTGGAACACAAGCCACAATGCCGCGCCAATCCCAAACACAACCCACGTCAGCCGCGTGTGATGAGGGCGTTCAGGAAGGATGGCAGGCGTGATAGGAGTGCTCACGGGTCTCACCGACTCTTACGCGGTGGAAGCCACGCCGTTTTAACGGCAGTGGAGGAAACCGCGCTTCTCCTTTCTTGTAATAATCGGAAATCTATGTTATCATTCAATTCTAGGGTGGCTGTCATACCGCCTATTGTCTCGGAGACGGCTCTGCCGTCGCGCCAGGGACAAGTCGCCGCTCTTGAGAGCGTGCGGTATATGACGGGTCTTCGCTTCTCCCAAACGCGTCTTTGAGCTTGTAGATGGTCACGGCTTGGGAGGGGTCATTTGGCAAGGGCACTTCCTTGACCACCTCGCTCACCTCGGAGAAGGGGGTATGGACATGGTCGGCCTCGCGGACATCAAGCGCTACCCCCTCCCCAAACCCCGCCTTCGCTGCGACCAAACGCACATAGATCCACAGTTTGCCGAGCGACGAGATTTCGTGGTGGGCCGGGGCATCGCTGAGGTTGCTGCTATAGAATTCGATAAATGAGGCGACCCCCGGCACATCAACGATATACTCAACGCCCTTGGAGCGCAGATAGACATCCAACTCTCGCTCCTCCAACACGGGAATAATCTCACTATTGAGCTTGCCATCGAAGTTGAGCACCACGCGCTCGCTGTAATATTGAAACACGCCCGAATTTTGCGCGGCGAGGCGGGCATCTTGCGGCAACTCCTCCGCAATCCACCGCGCGGCCTGATACATCGCCGGTTGCGCAAGGTAGGGAGCATTCATCACGACCTGCGTATACCCCCACGTCGTGAACATGTTGACCCCGATCGCCACCACGGCTATCCCTATCGCCACCGCACGTCGCAATTGCGGGCGGGGCGGGAGCGAGTCGAGGGCAACGCATACAAGCACGACCAATGCCACCGCCACGCCAACGTAATAACGTGGCCGCCCTTGCTGCTGCAGGTAGGCATAGAAGAAGGTCAGCGCAAAGGTGTAGAGCATGAGCGGGGTGAGGAAAAAACGCTTGACCGGCGGCAAGAAGAGGTATATCGCCACAATCGCCGCCACGCCAATCGCCAATAGCCACGCCGGTGCCCATGTCATATCAAATGCGGGTTGGTAGGCGACAAGCTGCAAGCCACTCGTGAAGGCAAACGACTCCTTATAGCTGTGCATGTAGGACAACGCGCGCCCACTGCTTGGCGTCAGATGGCCAAACACCACCATATTGCGGATAAAGTAGGGCAGCAAGACCACGCCCACCGTCGCCCCGTAGCTGATGCTGACCCACGGCACTTGACGCGCCCGCACTTCCTTCCACAGCCACACCAGGCCAAGCATCCCCGCGGCGATCATCGTATCTAGGCGCGCCAACGTCGCAAGCCCGCCTATCACCCCCATGATAATCCCCCCGCGTACGGTGATTGGCTCTCGGTTGAGTGCATACCACCACAGTGTGATAAGCAGGAGCAGCGCCAATGAGGTCTCCATCGCATTGACACTCACCCGAATGAGGAACGGGTTGAGGCTGAGGACGGCCAATCCTCCCAATGCGAGCGGGCGGGTGGCGACATGCGTCAGTAGCCGGTAGAGCGGGAAGAGCGCAAGGCTACTTAGAATGGCACATATCACGACATTGAGCCGAAAGCCAAGGTCGAGTATATTTGGTGCATCCGGCGCGAAAAGATAGGGGATGGCTCCAAGCGTGAGCGGGTAGAGGGGGTGGAACCCGTTCGTTGGGAAGAGGCCATCCGCCGTGATGCCGTGCCCCATCGCCCAATGCCGCGCGATAGCCGTCACCATCCACGCATCGTCCTCCAGGAGGATGAAGAGGTATTCTCTCGGCAGCAGGGCGAAGGCAAGTCGGGCTATCACGCCCGCGCCGATGAGGAGCAATACAGGGAGATCAAACGTCTGCTGTTGTTTCATAGCCGTTTCGTTGGCGGGGGGAGGTGGTGTCCCTTCCTCGCAAGCACTTCGCGATAGACCGTTTCAATCTTCTCGACGCACACCGTTTCGTGATAGACCTCGTGCAGCCGCTCCCGCCCGCGCGCCACCAATGCCGCCCGCCGTTCGCCATCGCCAAGCAACGTGACTGCCGCCTGCCCAAGCGCTTCGGCGTTGTTGTAGGGCACCAACACGCCATGTTCGCCATCGTGCACAATTTCTCGCACCACGGGGATATCTGTCGTGATGATGGGGCAACCAGCCGCCATTGCCTCAAGCAGGGGTAATCCAAAACCTTCATACCGTGTTGGGAAGAGGAAAACATCGCTTGAACGGTAGAGGTTGACTAACTGGTCATCAGGCAGGTAGCCCAATAAGTGGACATTTGCCTCAACCCCCAACTCCTGCGCCAATGCCAATGTCTGTTCACGTTGTGCCTGGTTCAGCCCCGACACAATCAGCAATGAAGCATTGGGGTAGGTCTCCACGATAGTCGGCAATGCCCGCAACGCAAGGTCATAGCCCTTCCGCGGGGTCAGCTGCCCCACAAAGAGCAACCATGGCCGCGGGTGAGGGAGAGAGGGGGGAAGGTGCGGCGTCTGCACTATATAGTCGGCATCAATCCAGAGCGGCACGACCGTCTGCGGCTGTATCATACCAAATTTGCGCATCATATCGGCCTCAAAGAGCGAACACGGGATGAGGCCATCTGCCGCGGCGAGTGGCCAATGCAGCCAGAAATTGCGTAGGACATCCCGCGCATCCCATTCGCTGACCAACAACCGCGCCATATCGCTGACCGTGAACGCAAGCCGCTCATATGTCGGCTCAACCTCAAACGGATGCTCTCTATCGGGGGTGGCGTAGTGGTCGTGGAAGGGGCCAAGCCACGTGTAGACACGCGGTATTTCGCGCCGCTTCGCCCACCACGTGATTTGCGCTGCCAAGACGTTGCGGGGGTGCATCAGGTGGATGATATCAGGCTGCGGCCCCTTGCCCAATGCCCGCGCCAATTCGCGGTTGGGCATATAGCCGGAGCGCACGCGGAAGACCTCTATGCCGTCAATCATTTCGTGGGCGGTGGCAAGGGGCGGACGTTGTTCATCCCGCGTCCCGATGGCCCACACCCGATGGCCGCGCTTCACCAAGGCTTTGGCCAACACCCGCTCTGGCCAGTGGTAGAACGTCGTTGTGACCCCGCCCAAGCCCGCAATCAGGATGGTGAGAGGGGTTTGGGCCGTCTCTATGCTCTCTATGGTGTATATGGCCTGTGTCGTTTCGCTCATAGCCGCTCATGCACCCGCTCTAGCAACACAAATTCCCCCTCATCCACGACCGTGCGCCACCTATCGCTTGCCTGCCACGTACGCAGTTGTATCAATGCGTCTGGCGGTACCTCCCGCAAATCGGCTATCAGATACTCGCCCCGCTCTGCGAACGTTGGCGGGTAGATGATATTGCCGGGGAAAAAGTAGAGTTCACGGCGGCGGGCAAGATGTGCCCCAAATGCGCTCGTTGCCGTCACGGCAGCATCATCCGGCACCCGCTCTAGCAACCGATGTGCCGCAGCAATATGCTCATTATCGCGGTCACGGGTAAAGAGATGGATCAATGGCGTGCGGAGGGTCAGATTGGCGATCAACGTCGCCGCCACCAGCATACCTACTCCCCACCCCACACGTCGTTGAAGCCATAGAGCATTTTGCGCTTGGGAATGGGCTTGAAACTGTTTTCTGTCATCAGTGTCGTCGTCCTGTCGTTGGGAGCGTTGACGCTGATGACGCTTCGCCGACACCCACCGACACCCATCAACCACCGCATACAGCGTTGCAATCAGCAGGAAGGGGATCAAGAATGCCTGGTAGTGATACCGGATACTCCAATGAATGTGGTCGGGAGAGAGCAGGTTGATCATCAGCGATGGCAGCGCAATCATCAGGATATCGGGCTTCAGCAGGGGGAGGAAGAGGAGCGGGCCGAAGAGATCGACCAAGTACCTCATCTTCTCCCACGTTAGGATGTGCGTCAAAACGTAGCCTGGCCGCATCAGGATGGTCTGTATCATCGCGACGGGGCCATCGCCCAGCCAGGAAAAGAGAAACCCATAAAGAAAGCCATGATCGGCGCGGAAGAGCGGGATGAGCACTTTAACGCACACCGCCACCCACCCAACTCCCAATACCACCGGCACAAGGCTCCACATCCACGGACGGCGGTGCCACAGCGCATACATGCCCATCATCGCGAAGGCAAACCCGCCATCGGAGCGCGTCCACATCGCTAGGATACCCATTGCTAAGAACCACCACAGCCGTTTGCGCTCAAAGAAGAAAAATGCCCATAGAAGGAGCACTGTCCCGACGGTGCGTATCTGAAACTCGTAAAGAATGGCATATTGCACCGGCAGTGAGCCAAGATAGAGTATCCCGCCACTCAACCCCACCCACTCACTCACCCCTATCCGGCGGGCAGTAGAGGGAGAAGGGATATCGCTCTCCAGCGCCACGCTCCGCCATCGGTCGCGGGCAAGGAGGAAAATCGGCACGGCCCCCGATGCGGCAATCGCCACTTGGAGGATGAGCAAGGTCTCTGTGCGCGGCACCAAGGCATAAATCGGCGCAAGCAGCAGCTCTGTAATGATAATATCGACGCCAAGATAGCTGTGTGTGGCGGCTTTGGGCGATATTTCCGCAAGCCGACCGTGGATCGTATTCCAGATTGCCTGCTCGTGAACGGCTAAATCGAACCCCATCCAGAACGAGTGGTGCTTGTAGAGGGCCGCGGCAGAAAAAATCACCGCATAGCCCACTACCATCGCGGCGAGCAGCCCATACCCCGACCAAAAAGACCCTCTGCCCAACCATTGCCCTGAACATTGCCCTGAACATTGGCGCATGTGGCGCATTATGGGCTATTTCGCCCGTTGGCCAGCAGCCACGATACCATTGCCGATGACCGGCGGGTAGGGCACGTGAAGCCGCATCTTCAGCTTGCGAGAGGAGAGTGTCCACGCCGGTTTGAGGCCGGTCTTCCACCGCACGCGCTCAAAGCCGACTGAGAACAGCTCATCCGCAAGCCGTATGGGGTCATAGAGATTGACGTGTGTCGGGTCGGTGTCGCCGCTCCACGCCTCGCCGCGCGCTTTGGCGATGAGCCGCCGTATATCCCACAGATTGGGCGTGGTGATGATAATATGGCCGCCAATACGCAGAACACGCATGCATTCAGACAGCAGCGGGCGACCATGCTTGATATGCTCAATTACTTCGCTCATCAGGATAATATCAAAGCTCTTGTTTGAAAAGGGAAGTGGCTTTTCAACATTTGCCTGCACCACATCGGCATTGGGCGCGGCGTGTTGCGCTTCGACGAGCGGGAAATGGATAAGATCAAGCCCCACCACGTCGGCCCCTTGCGAGCTGACGTAGCGGAGGCCCGGCCCCGCCCCACACCCCAGGTCGAGGATGCGACCGGTCGGCTTGACCTTGGCCATCGCAAAGATACGCCCATATTGCCAGGCCACCTTCGCATCTGATTTGCTGACCTGTGGAGCAAAATACTCCTGGTCATAGTCTTGAATATCTGGAGAATAGGTATTCATCGAGGTTCCTTTCAATAAGCACACCCGTGTGTTATTGTCGTTTGAGCGGCAAAAACCCCCCACCCAATGCTTGGTGCGCGTTTTCAATCACCAAAAAGGCCTTCGGGTCAACATCCGCGACGACTTCCCGTAATTCTATCACTTGTGAGCGATACACCGTACACCACACCATCGACCGCGTTTGCCCCGTGTAGCCGCCGGTGACATTCCAGCTACTCGCCCCGCGGCTGAGCCTACTCATCAGCGCTACCGTCATATCGGTGGGGTGTTCAGTGATAATCATCGCCGTGCGCACCATACTTGGCCCCTCGAGCACAAAATCGGACGCCAGCCCTGCAAAGAAAAGTGTTATTGCACTGTGGAGGGCGATTTCCCATCCGAACACCAGTGATGATACCATAATTGTCAGGCCATCAATGTAGATGTAGATCTGGCTAAGGGGGATGCCCGTCTTCCGCTGCAGAATCCGCCCTAAGACACTCGTGCCACCTGGCGTGCCACCGGCGCGGTAAACCAACCCCGTCCCCAAGCCGTAGATAATGCCTGCATAGACCGCGCTGAGGAACATATCATCGGTGATGGGGAACTCGACAATGGTGGGTAAAAACCAGATAAAGAAGTCTGTCCCCACCGAAAACACAATAACCGACAGGAGGGTATAGGAGACAAACCCCCATCGCCCTAAATGCCGAAACCCAAGCCAGAGCATGGGGAGGTTGAGGGTAAAGAAAAGTGTCCCCAATGGCCAGTCGGTGTAGTGGTTGATGATGATGCTTATCCCACTCAGCCCGCCCGCCGCCAGATCATAGGGCACTTGGAAGAGGGAATACCCAAGGGCCGCGAATAATGTCCCGATGATAATCACGGCAAACCGGCGAACGACGTAGAAATAGCCCGACCGAGCTATCTGATCACGCACCGATGTCAAATTGGGGATATTCTGCAGATTAATGTTTTGTAACTTACGAGGCTTCATATGTTCCTTATTAGCCTACCTGGTTTTGATGATATGATTACTGTATCCACACTCTCGCCAACGCCACGTCTCGTGGATATGGCTCCGTCACGCTCTCAACCGAGAGTGGTGCTTCAAACGAAAGAATGATAGTTGATTCTTCTCTTCCCGCTATATTGCCCTCCTCCTCTGGAAAAGGAACCGTTTTGGTTTGCCAAGTGTCGCCCACGACCACCGTCGCGATGTTCTGCTGTTGGTAGAACACGTCTACGGGTGTATTGGGAACAGGTGCTCGCACAAGAAACGAGATTGTCTGCTGATGTGGGTCGGTGGATGAGCGAGGAGATGATGGCCGGAAGCGCACATCTGCCCGTCCGGTCGTCCACCGGAACGGGTGGCCTGCCTCATCCACCGTCAAGGCAGAGACGCCCCGCATCACGCCCGCCGCCGGTGCTGCCAATGAGAGATCGTGGTCTGCCGCGGCGGGGAATCTATCCCATGCCCACGCATAGAGCTGATTGTTATCCCACCCCACCGCCGCGATCTGCTGCATTGCCGATCGTACGCCTTCCTCATCGCCCAACCGGCGCGCCGTATCAAGCAGGCGAAGCTGGATTGAGGTCAGTTGGGGGGCATATTCCGCCGCCGTGCGGTAGGCAGAGAAGGCCGGATACCACCGTTGATGCTCATAATGCCAATCGCCGCACGCCACCGCAGGAGCATAGTGGTCTGGAGCCGCGGCAAATGCCTGTTCTATGGCGTGTGTGCCGCCGCCAAGCCGTGATACCAGTAACCACCACTGGCTCTGCAGGAAGGGCAGGTAGGCGTGTGAGTAGAGGAGACCTGCCATCACCACCGCCCCGCCTATCGCCCCTGCTTTGCGATACCACCTTCCCCACGCCACCCGTCGGAAGACGATGCGCGGGTGGGCAAGCGCATAGGCTGCATAGACAAGCAGCGTAATCATCAATGGCAGACGGAGGCGGGGGTGGCCCAATGAGACCGCGCTCAACAGCGTCCCGTAGAGCGGCCACATCAGCAGCGGCAGATTGACGTTTGCCCGCCGCATGCCCATCACCCCGCCCACGGCCAGAACGAGGATGAGGAGGTAGACCGCGTCCGACAGGAAGGCGAACCCAATCGACCGCTCATCCAGCGTGATGCCAATCGGCCCATTCCCCGCAAAGAGCCGTATATCAAACTGCCACAGCGAAACGGCTTTATAGCGCATACGGGTCAGGAATGTCAGCGGTTCGCGGGCGATGTTATCAAGCGCACGCGCCATCGCCACCTGCTGTCGCACGGCAGAGTTGGGGATGGTATCATTCCACACGCCCTGAAGCTCGCGCTCATTGGGTTCTCGCAAGTTGCCCAACCAGAAACTCACCCCGCCGTTGGTATCGACCAGCACCACCTGATCATACACCAGGTAGTTACGGATAGACCACGGCGCAAGCACCACCACAAACCCAATCAGCAGCGCCACCGCCGGTACTATCGCAAAGGGCGAGAAAAGCGAAGAGAGGCGAGTGCGGATGGTAGTGCCAAGCTGTTGAGGCATTTCTGTGGGTTGTTCCTTCCCTGCCGCCACCCACACCACCCATAAGATGAGCAGCGGTGTCGCATAGAGGCTGATTGGTCGGGTCAGCGTCGCGATGGCCCACACCGCCCCTCCTGCCAACAACCACGGCCAATGCATCTGCCGTTTGCGCGCCATCTCAAAGAGCAAAAATGCTCCTGCCAATGCGGCAATGAAGAGGGTTTCGGAGAGCAGTTGGCTTGCATAGCTAGCGTAAGGAGGGAAGATGGCTCCAAGCGCGGCGGCGGCGACACCAGCACGGCGGCTCTCAAAGATACTCCTCGCCAACGTGGCAAAGATGACCGTCGTCAGGACACTTACCACGCATTGGATGGCCATCGCGGCGGGGATATTCACCCCTACAATCGCAAAAACCGCCGCCAGGAAAAAAGACATGACCGGCGGGCGAAGCCATTGGCCATCATCGTAGTAGTTGCCCTGCAACAGCAGGTGGATGGCCCCACGGTAGTATTCATCCTGGTCGCCCGGGTAGATCATACCGGCTTGGCCCTGGTCGTGCCACAGCCATAGCCGAAAGACAAGCCCAATCAGAGAGGTCAGGACAAGGGATAGGATATAGGTGCGTCGGCTCATAGAAATCTCGTGTTATTGGTATCACGATAGCGCATTATATCATCTTTCAACAAGCTTCGTTATGAGCCGTCGGAAAGGCAAACGGCTCTCAATCAGCCGCCGTCGGTCATCGGCCTCCAGCCCGCCCAACTGCCGCAGCAAGACGCCGAAGCTGATCGCCCCCGCCGTCGTGATGACCAACACCAGTCCGGCAGCGATCAACCGCTCCCCAATGCTCTCTCCGACCGTGTCTATCCCAAATGCATATTTCAGTCCCATCACCACGACGATCATCCCCAAGGCAGCAAGCGTCACCCGCCCAAAGAAGCGCCACGAATAGCGCAGGGGGAAGAGCCGGTGTGCCAGCAAAAGCGTGACCAAGCCGGTCACCACCCGTCCGCCACCGACCGCCAATGCCGCACCAATCAGCCCATACTGCGAGGCAGCCCATACCATAATCGGCACAATCAGCAGGGTGAGGGTGCGGGGGAGGATGAGGAACGTGTATCGCTCGTAGACTTGCAGGACGATTTGGGCGCTGCTCAGGAACGACTCGATGAAGAGGCACGGGGTTAGCACATAGACGACCATCGCCGCGTTGGCATATTGGGGGTATTGCACCAAGATAATCTCGTGGGCAAGCAGCATCAACCCCACCCCGCCCGGCACCAATATCAGGAAGAGGATGCGCCCTATCGCGGCATAGGCCTCTTCAAGCGTCCCATCGCCGCCGCGCACCCGCGTAAAGAGTGGCACCTGTATGCCGACAAGCGGCGTGTAGAGCAATGCCAACGCTTGCCGTACCATCGCGGTGCCGGTGGTATAGAGCGCCACTTGCGCCAGATCTCCCAGCAGGAAAACCGCAAAATACCAACTAATCAGGTAGTCGCTGATGTTGAGGACGTTTGACATACCTGTGTAGAGCGTAAACCGCTTCCAGAAGGGCTGAGTAGGTAGGGTATCTGGTTTGCGAACAGGTGGGGGCGAGGGCGGGGAACGGTGGCCTTGGAGCACTTGCCACCCCGCCAACACCACACTGAGTACCGGCGTGATGACCATCGCCGCAAGCACCCCGCCAATCCCCTTGCCAAGCAACACAAGGATAGAGGCAAGCAGCGGCTGCAAGACGCTCCCCAACAGCCCAATGAGGTTCCAGGCGCGCTGGCGGAAATAGCTGATGAGGTAGGCCATCAAGCCGTCGTAGAAGCTGCCCAAGATGACCAATGCAATCACCACGGCAATCAGCCACGGCGTAAGTTGCACCACATCCTGCTCCAACGCCGCCCGCACGCTATCGAACCGTTCGGGGAGTTGGTGCACGCGCTCAATGAGATAGCCCGTGAAGCGGTGGGAAAAGAGGAGGAACAGCACCGTAAAGCCAACAAGCAATGCCCCCTTCACAAGGAAAATTGCCGTCATAAAACGCCCGACGTGTGCCCGCCCTTGCTGTTGCTCTAGCTCTGGGATGAAGCGCGGGAGCGCGCGGTCAATGCCAAAATCCACCCAAATGCCCAAACTCGCCGCCGCAGAGCTGACAAGCCGCAAAAGCCCGACGTGGGGAAGGGGGAGGATGTTGAGGATAATGATGTTGGAAACAAGCTCTGTGATGGTCTTGAGCGGGGCGAGTAGGGTGTTCCACGCGACCGCACGCGATACTTGTTGGGCAAGCCCAGAAGGCCGAGTTGGTGTTGTCATATGAGTGGTATGGATGGTATGAATGATACGAATGGCACGAAATACGTGCTATGGAGCGATGTTGTATATGGAGCGATGTTGTATATGGTTGCTGATATGAGCCTGCGCTATTGTACACCAACCTGGCCCCCTCACCCTATCGCGTTTGGCGGGAGAGGGATCTTCATGGCTAGTCAGAAACGTCCTGGCACCGCTCTAGCACGCGCACCAACTGCTCTATGTGCATCGGCTTGCTGATATAGTCATCCATACCGGCGTTGAGGAGCCGTTCGCGGTCTCCCTGAAGCGAATGGGCGGTCATGGCGATGATGCGCGGTTGCTTATGGCGGGAAATTTGTTGGCGGATGATGCCCGTCGCTTCGATTCCGTCCATATCGGGCATCTGCACATCCATAAAGACGACGTTGTAGCGGAGCCGTTTGACCATATCAATCGCCTCAATGCCATTTGCGGCCAGATCCGCACGATACCCCATCCGATCCAGCAGCCGGGTGATCACTTTTTGGTTCACGGCATTGTCCTCAGCCACCAAAATGCGGAGCGGGATGGTTGTCGCGAGGTTCGGAATCTCCCGCCGTCCCTGGAAAGGACGCCCACGGCTGGTCTGCATCCCAGAACTCGTCTCTTGCTCCTTGGCGCAAACCGAAAGCAAACTTTGATAGAATGAGGCGAGTTTGACGGGCTTGATCAGGAAAATCACGTTCGGATCATCATAGGCTTCCGAATATTCGCGCGCCAGCCGGATCGGTATCCAGAGGATGAGCGGCGTGTCGTCGGAGGAGGTGCGGAGGGCGTGGATCATCGTCGGCTCATCATCTGCCAGCGGGTCGTTCATATCGACCACAATCACGTCAAACGTTTCCCCCGACTCAAGCCGCCCAATGGCCTCTGCCTCGCTGGAGACAAGCGATAGCTGCATCCCCCACCATGTCAGGTGCTGCAGAAAGAACTCTTGCTGTGTTTTGTTGTTTTCAATGAGAAGCACCCGCTTTTTGGCCAATTCTGGCTGGTCACTTTTGAGGAAGTCGGGGAAATGCGGGGTTTGTTGGTCTTCCTCTACCTCGATAATGATATGGAAGCACGACCCCTGCCCCATCTCGCTCTCCACCCATATCGTCCCGCCCATCATCTCGGCAAGCCGCTTGCTGATGGCCAAACCAAGCCCTGTCCCGCCATATTTGCGCGTAGTCGATGCATCAACCTGCGTGAATGACCGAAAGAGGAGCCGGAGACGTTCGGCCGGAATGCCAATGCCGGTATCACGCACCGTGATCGAGATTTCGTAGCGCGGCGCGGGGGCGGTGTTGATAGGCAGCAAGTAATGCGATTCGGGGAGGATGTCGAAATCGCGGTCGCGGATGCGCTTCACCCGCGACGAGACCGTCACCACCACCTCACCCTGATCGGTAAACTTGACGGCGTTGCTGAGCAGGTTGACGATGATCTGCCGCAGCCGTGTCACATCGCCAAGCAATGAGGTTGGGGTGTGTTCGTCTATGATGTAGGACACATTGATCCGCTTCTCCGATGCTTTGTAGGCCACCAAATCCAGTGCTTCCTCAATGCAGTAGCGCAGATCGAAGGCATGGTGCTCTAATTCTAGCATCCCCGCCTCGATCTTGGAGAAATCAAGGATATCGTTGATGATAGAGAGCAGAATTTCGCTACTTGCCCGCGTCGATTCGGCATAGTCATACTGCTCAGCATTGAGGTGGGTGTGCAGCAGGAGGTTTGTGAAGCCCAAAATCGCATTGAGCGGTGTGCGGATTTCGTGGCTCATATTGGCCAAAAACTCCGACTTGGCCCGCGTGGCGAGTTCTGCCTGCTCCCACGCCTTCTGGAGTTCTTCGTTCTTGCGAGAGAGGATATGCTGCGTTTTGTAGAGCTGGCGCGTGGTGGTGGAAAGCTCGTTGGTCAGCCGAAGATACTCTTGAGCGGCTTTTTCGTCAAGGGCAGGGATCGGCTCAGCAAAGAGGAGGATGTTGTGTTCTGCGGTGGGGGTGAGGTAGCACTCATATGTGGTTGGGAGATCTTGCTCGTTAACTGCAAAGTGGACATTGGCGTGTACAATGCGCTGTTCTTGTAGTGAAACATCCATCATCTCCCGAAACCGCACGACGCTGGTGCTCACCAACAGCTCTTTGATGTTGGTGGCGGTGGGGAGCTGGTTTTTTAGCCGGTCAATACTCGCATTCCATTCAAGGAGATTCCCCTGAGAGTCGAGGAGCGCGAATAAACTTTTGCTATAGCGCAACAACACCCCCCTCCCATGACTGGCTATGGCTTTTACAAGCTCTGAATGAGCTTCGTCTGTATGATCCAAGTGTTCCAACAGTCACCTCCCAAATGACTATGGGGTGGCGGTTGTCTGCAGGTAGTGGATGAGCATGCTTGCACTTTGGAAGAACCTATCTGCCCCAACAGCCTTCCACGATGTGGGGTCTCCCACATAGGCTTGCCCCCCAACGATAACATGGACTGAAAAATCGGGCATAGACCGTACCTCGCGCACCATCGCCGCAACATCTTCTAGATGAGACACCATGGTGGTGGAAATACAGAGAAATTGCGCGTGGTGCTCGCGCAGGAGTTCTAGGATACCATCTACCGGCGTGTTTGCACCAGTAAAGTACACATCCCAACCGTGGATTTCTAGCATATCGGCCAAAATACGGGCACCTATCTCGTGGAATTCATTGGGAGAAGAGGAAACGACAATCGTCCCGTGCTGCCGCGGAATTTCCAAGATCTTGGGGTAGTGCAGCGAGATGACGCGCTGAGTGATAGACGTGGCAACATGCTCTTGCCCGACCGTGATTTCGCCTTCGGCCCACAGCCGCCCTACTTCATACAGGGCGGGCGTAATGATGTGTTCCCACCATTCTGGGATATCCCACACCGTCTTGATGTATGCCTGTGATACCTCTACCGCTTTTTGGGTATTGGGTTCGAGGATGGCATCGAGGTAGGAACGAAAATAGCTCGTCAACGATTCCTCCTCCTCACTACTCGACATGGTTTCTGGTATGCACGAGAGGACAAAAAATTCAGGATGATGATCGATGAGGGTTTGGTAGAGCGTGAGAAGAGGGTGGTTCGGATCGAGGTGGATGGCGATGGCCCGTTTCCACGTTTCAAATTCAATAGGGAAGTAGATAGGTGAAAACCCTCGCCCGAACAATGTGGTGTACATCTGGATCATCCCCTGCACCAACGTTGAGCCATCTTGCGTTCTCATATGTGTGAGCATAAACTCGCTGTGCGACCAATGATGATGAATCAGCAAGCTCCTCTCGTCGGGGCCAATCAAATATTGAAGATCCTCCCGCTTCTCAATCTCGCGCGCGACCGATTGGATCAGTTGGGGAAGTCGTTCTTCATAGTCGCGTATCGCATTGGCGTCAATGCCTGCGAGGATCATAGAACAAAATGTGGATACGTGGTGCACCACTGGCTCACCTTGGCTCATACATCGTCTGGTTGAGTATCTCCGATCCTGCACAACACCATGCTTCTCTTTGGAGGAGGTGTGGATGAGAGATGTTCCGTGTGCCCATTCCCATGGTACCATTTTTTGGAGAGGGGAGAAGACTTTTCGGAAAGCGTGAATGCTACTGTGGTATAATGCGGCGGCACGATGCTGTTTTTGTAAAGATACCACAACCTGTTCAACGCAGTCTACCGCACATACCCTGACATATCCAAAACCCTATTATTCATATGAGGAACCTTATGCGTCATACCCGCATACTCGTTGTCATTTTCTCTCTTGTAAGTTTGCTCATCTCTACGGCTACATTTGCCCCACGCGCCGTTGCTGCCCCAACGGTTGCCCAAGAAGGCGAGTTGTTTGCCTACTTCCCGGAGACGGGCCACAATATCAGCTTTGAAATCAAAGATTTTTTTGATGCCAAGGGCGGCGTGGAGGTCTTTGGGCTGCCCGTCACCGAAGTCATCTCCGATAGCCTCACCGGCGAAACCCTCAACGTCCAATATTTCCAGCGGGCGCGGTTTGAGATCCGCCCCGACCGCCCAAAGGGAGAACGTATCACGCTCACCCGCCTCGGCTCTTTTTTGACCCATGGGCGGCGGGAAGCAGCATTTCAACGAGTTACCCATTCTCCCGACCCCAACCGCGACTTCTACCCTGAGACGGGGCATACCTTGGGCGGGGTGTTTCGCGATGTGTGGAGCCAATACGAGAGCTTGACCGTCTTTGGCTACCCCATTTCCGAAGAATTTCAGGAATATAACCCCGTCGACGGCAAATATTACACCGTCCAATACTTTGAGCGGGCGCGGTTTGAACACCACCCAGAGCATCAAGGCACACCCTACGAAGTACAGCTTGGCCATCTTGGCTATGAGCTGCTTGCCTACCACCCGCGGGCGTTGGAAGTCAACCAGCCTGCAGAGCCTATCAAGCTGCTTGGAGAGGCCAAAACCAGCTATGCCGCCTCTATTGAGGAGCGCATCCACAATATTGGCCAAGCAACGGCTATGTTTAATGGCATGATGATCCCGCGAGGCACCGAATTCTCGTTCAATGCGAGTGGTGAGTTTGATGAGGAGCACGGCTTTGTCGATGGCTATGCGATTATCGGTGACCGGCTTGAGCGGGTGGTGGCAGGGGGGCTGTGCCAAGTCTCCACGACGATGTTCCGCGCGGTGTCAAATGCCGGTCTGCAAATCACCGAGCGCCACGGTCATACCTTCATCGTCAACTTCTACGAGAATATTCTTGGCTTTGATGCGACAGTCTACGATCCGTACGTTGATTTTAAGTGGTACAACGACACCCCCGGGCCGGTCTACATCTCCACCGCGTCCAATGTCAACGATGCGACGGTGACGTTCTGGATATGGGGCTATGATGATGGCCGGACGGTCAGCTACGAAGGCCCATATACCGAAAATTGGCAGCAACCCGGCCCCGCCATCTGGGAGTATGACCCCGATCTGCCGTATGGGGCGGTGCGTCAATTGGTGCATGGCCGCTCTGGCGTCGATGTGACATACATCCGCACGGTGACGATGCCGAACGGAACGGTATTACACCGCGATACATTCTTTACCCAGTATGAGCCGTGGGCCGACTTCTATATCTACGGCCCCGGTGCACGATAACACAGAATGACAAGCAACCCCCACTCCCCAACCCCCCCGCCGCAATCGGGACAGCAATCATCAACGCAACCAACCCGATCAGCCCGTCTCCTGCATGCCACTGCCATCGTGTTGTTGGGCGGGGGCGGGCTTGTCCTGCTCCTGATTGGCTATGCGGCATTGAGCGATGGGAAGGCCCATTCGCTCTTGCTGTCATTGCTGCTTGAGATGAGTACTGACACCCCCTCCACCGCCGACATGCAAGAAAGCCTTATTCTCGTTGGCAGGGAGATGGTGCTTCGGGGCGGGATATTGTTGTTGGCGGGCGGGTGGCTGTGGGGGAAGCCGTTATTCCCCGCCGCCGCACGTCGCCTCATCACGTGGCTCAATGCGCATCGTCGGTGGGTGCTCATCACCACGATGATGGCGGTGGCGGTGTTTTGGTTGCCGGTGATATGGGTAGGGTATAGCGCAGATATGGGCGGGGTGCGATATTGGTGGCTCTTTGACGACGCCATGATCTCAATGCGCTATGCCCGCCATCTTGCCATGGGGGTGGGGCTTGTCTGGAACCCGGGCGAATACATCGAAGGCTATACCAACTTCCTTTGGGTGCTGTGTATGGCGGTGGTGCATCTTTTCCCCATCTCCCTCGCCAAAACCTCACTGGTGATGCTGCTCATCAACCTGGCGCTTGCTGTTGCCGCCGTCGTGCCATTGCTGCGCTTGGTTGAGCTGCTGAACGGCGGGGCGATGGCGCGGGTGTTGGTACTCACCAGCTACGCTCTCAGCCGCAACATCATGTCGTGGACGACCGCCGGTGCAGAGACCGCGCTCCTCACCCTGATGCTGTTATGGGCAGTGGTGTGGGCATTGGAAGACCGCAATCAGCAGCAGATACGGTTGCGGACGTTCGTTTTGCTTGGCACGATGACCCTCGTGCGGTCGGACGCGGTGATATTGGCGGGGCTTGTCGCGCTCATCTCCCTCGAAACGCTATGGAAACACCGTACCCGCGCTTTCCTGCTGACGTTCGGCGCATATGTTGCTGTTTTGCTTGCCTTCCCGATAGGCCATACGCTCTTCCGGCTTGCCTACTACGGCGAATTGCTACCCAATACCGCTTATCTCAAGGTACTCAACTGGGATGAGAAGTACATCTATGGTCTTGCCTATGTAGCCCGCTTCCTGACCGACTATTTGTTTGTTTGTCTGCTGGCGTTGGCGAGGACAGTCGTATCGCGGTCGCGGGTATGGTGGTGGCTTTTCGGCCTCTGCGCGCTCTTCGCGGGGTATGTGGCCTACGCAGGCGGCGATGTCTTCCTCCAATATCGTTTCCTCGTGCCCATTATCCCGATCATCTTCGTGCTGGCATTTGTAGGCGTGCAGCAATTGGCGGTGCGTCCATCATTGCGCATGGTGTTGGTGGCATTGAGCCTCGCCACGATACCGCTGATGGTGCCGGGCGAGACAACGCCACTCTACAGCCGTGAGAAGGCCATTGGCAACATCAAAATCGCCCTGCTGCTGAAGGAGAACGTACCGCCAGAAACACGAGTCGCCGATTTTTGGGCCGGCCTCCCGTTCTACCACTCCGATGTGTATGGGATCGACCTGCTTGGCAAGAACGACCCCTACATCGCCCAACTGCCCGCAGAGCATGGCGGTGTCCCTGGCCATAACAAGTACGATTTTGATTACTCGCTTGGCGAATTGCACCCCGACATCGTCATAGGGACGTTCCGTGTGCCCGTTGATGAGGAGGAAGAGGAGCAACTCCGCGAATATGTGGATAGTATTGCGCCATGGCGTGGTGCTCTCTACTTCAATGAGACCTTCCGAACGCATTGTCTGCCCTACCCCATCCCCGTCGGCACGTGGCGGACGCTCTTTGCCTGCGATTGGTCGCCCTACGTGGAGAGGCGGGAAGAGTGGACGGTGCCGTTTGAGCCGTTTGCCGAGCCGGAAGAGAACAACGAAAACCATTCCAAATCGCCATTTTGACCATATCCAGCCGCTCAACCACTCTACCACCTACTCCTGGCGTGGGGTAAGGTAGCTACTCCACTCATCCTCGTACCGCACCTCCCACTCGGAACGCTCTTGCAGGGCTTGTAGCAATGGAGCTTGTTCTTCCTTGTGCAGCAGAAAGCCATCTATCTCATATTTGGCAATCAATTCGTCTATCTTTTCCCCGCTGTTGAGCGTCCGATAGTCAATCCACTGCTCAAAGGGGTAAAGCTCAATGCGCGTGTCGATAAAGACGGGTTGTTCGGGCGCAGCCCACATCATATAACTGCCAAACCGCATCGCGTGGTAGAGATGCGCTGGTCGCTCTGAAGATGGTTCCTCCTGCAGCGCCTCCACCGCCTGAACGGGCGTGTCGGGGGTGATGAGCGACCCAACCTCTGGTGGCAACCCAAGCATCGGCTTCACCCACGGCAGCCCAACGACAAGAAGCAACCCAAGCATCCCCACAACCAGCGCGTTGATGATGGGCTGCGGCGGGGGCGATGGCTGTGGCGATGAAGGATGGTGGTGGGTATTTTCACGGCCCGCCATGCCATTGGAGCCAAAATGAACCGCCACAACTGGCGCGAAGACCATCGCAAACCACACGATATTGCGGCCAGCCCCCAATGCCAGCCATAGGAAGGGCAAAACTATCACCATGTCGGCGATATTTGGCGCACGGCGGGAGTAGGTGAGGATCAAGGTCGTGATAATCAGGAAAAGGAAAAAGCGTACGCCATCGCCGGTGCGGATCGTCGGCGCGGCCCATTCCGTGACAAGATTGGTGACAGAAGAAGTGTTCAGTAGATCAAAGACATACCCCAAGACGCCAACACCCCGCGGGTTGAGGAACATCGCCGCCGCCGTGATTACTCCCCATACAAACAGCCACCGCAAGGAGACGGTATCGTGCAGGGGCGGGGCAGGAGGAGCTGTCGCCGCGGCACTGCGTAGGAAGGGAGAGAATAACTTATCAAGCAGCACGCCCACAAACGTCAAGGCAATGAGCGCCCCTCCAAGCACAAACGACCCGTGCACATTCACCCAGATGATCATCAGCAGCGGCAGCAGCCATAACCAACGATTGATGCCCCACCGCCATAGGGTCAAGATGGTCAGGAAGCCCATAAAAAGCGGGAATGCATAGCTTTGTGGCCGCACGAGCCAATTATCAAACGAAATGGGCATCACGCCAAGCAGTAGCAAGACGACACTCGCCTGTATCGCCCCGTTACTGCGCTTGATGCAGAGGGATAGCACAAGCCAATAACTCACCCCAATCACGGCAGCCTGCACCACGAGAATAAGCGGGATATTGCCAAGCGAATGCAGCCCATAGAGCAGCAATTGAGCAAGCCATCCTTGGTTGTAGAAGGGTTCTCCTGCCTGTGTGTAGGAAAAACTATCGACCGTGGGCATGGTGCCAGTCTGCGCGATGAGCCGACCAGTCGCCATGTGCCACCAAAAGTCGTGCGGCGAGATGGGGACGATCAGGGGGCGGAAAAGTATCAATGCCATCGCCACCACGACCCAAAGCTGATCGAGGGTCAGGCCAGCAATAGCACGAATAGGTGCTCCCACCCATTTCGTAGGCCAAGAGCGGGGGATGGGGAGATCAGAATGGTGGGCATTATGGTGTGCATTGCTGTTGTCGGTATTGTCCATAATTGGGTTCATCTCCTCAATTGGTGACAAGTAGAAGTGCCAGAGTTCTATCAAGAAAAACGTCACGATATCGTTTAATTCTACAATCGATAAAGAACGGGGATTGCATGGGGGCATAGAAGCCGTACGGTTAACACAACGATATTTAGCACTTGTCATTTTGTGATACCCAAAACAGTTGCCGTCCCCCTGCCGTTGTGCTATGATATCGCTATCCTCGCCATACACAATGAATGGTCAGAGATCACGAAATAAAGCAATTATGAACAACAAGACGATCACGCCTCCACCCGCCTGCGATTGCACGGTTATTATTCCGACGTACAACGAGCGTGATAACATTGGGGAGATTATTCCGGCTATCTTGGCCTACCCGCGGTTTCAGGTGCTCGTGGTAGATGATAATTCGCCGGACGGCACGGGTGACTATGTGAGAGAGCTGCAAGAGGAAAACCCACGTGTGGGGTTGCTCTCCCGACCGGGTAAATTGGGGCTTGGGTCGGCCTATATTGCCGGATTTCGGCATGCCCTCGCCGCCGGAGCATCATATATCTTTGAGATGGACGCCGACTTTTCGCATGATCCTTCCTACCTCCCTACGCTCCTCGACGCGGCAGAGACATCATACGACCTCGTGATCGGCTCGCGCTATGTGAAGGGCGGTGGGACGACCGATTGGGGGGTGTTGCGGCAGTTGATCAGCCGCGGCGGCAATCTCTACGCGAAGCTCATCCTGTGGATGCCGATTGCTGATGGGACGGGAGGATTTCGTTGCTATCGGCGGTCTGTCCTGGAGACGCTTGATTTGGGGGCTATCCGCTCCAATGGCTACTCGTTTCAGATCGAGATGGCCTACCGCACCGTGCAAGCCGGATGTCGCGTTGGTGAGACACCTATCATCTTTCCCGATAGGCGCGTTGGTAAATCGAAGATGTCGCGCCGCATTGTTGTCGAAGCCTTGATAAATGTGTGGCGATTGCGTTTGGGGCTTATGTGACCATCCCTGCAGGGCGTAGGCCTGTTGGGGGAGAGGCTTCTCTGATTCGGAACCTAGAAAGTGTCGGGAACACCCCATGGAAGACCAAGACCTTCAGCAAGAATTGACGGGCATACGCGGGCAATATCAACAAGAATACGAGAAGCTTGAGCGCGAGATCAAAGAGAGTGAGATCAATGCGCAGCAGCTTTCAACCGATATCGAGAAACTCGGCCAACGAGAGGCCAAAGTCTCTGGGCGTGTTCACGACTTTGAGACCAACCTCGACCGCTACGAAAAGGCCGATGTCAAGAATATTTACTCATCACTGCTTGATATGCGTGTCCGGTTGCAGATGATGCGCGCCAATCTTGAGCAGTCAAAACTCAAACAAGAGAGCATGCGAGAACGTAGGGAACTCGTTGGCGATTTTGTTGAGATTCTTGACCAGTTGCTTGAGCTAGGCATTAGCGGCAGCGGGAATGGTAAGGGCGGGGGGGAGGAAATTAATGAACATGACCTCGTCACAAATATTATTCAGGCGCAGGAAGAGGAAAAAGAACGCATTGCCCTCCAAATGCACGACGGCCCTGCTCAGTCGATGAGTAACTTGGTATTGCGTGCAGAAATCTGCCACCGTTTGCTCAACCACAACGCTGATCAAGCCAGCTCTGAGCTGACGAGCCTCAAAACGGCCATCAACAGCTCGTTGCAAGATATCCGCAAATTTATCTTTGATCTGCGGCCCATGACGCTCGATGACTTGGGGCTTGTCCCCACCATTCGGCGGTTTGCGTCGGAATTTGGCGAGAGCTACAACATCGAAATCAATGTCATGGAGAATGGGTTGAATGATCGGCTTGCGCGCCACTATGAAATCACGCTTTTCCGGTTCATTCAAGAAGCACTCAACAATATTCAGAAGCATTCGCGGGCCAAGAAGGCTCGGGTCGTGCTTACCGCCTCCGAAGGGCAGCTGCAGATTATTATTGAGGACGAGGGCGAGGGGTTTGATATCAATATCCTCTCCGACAACGCCCACAACCGCCGTAATAAAGGCATCCCCAGTATGAAGCAGCATATTGAGATGTTGTTGCACGGCGAGCTTGGCATCCAGAGCACGCCCGGCCAAGGAACACGTGTCGTGGCGAATGTCCCCATTCAGTATGATGTTCCCAACGGGGAAGGGTAAATTGCAGTCTTTGAGAGGCGATAAAGTAGGCACGAGTAGTACTAATAGCAAATTAGGATAATAAGCCTATTGCAAACCGACTATGAGAGGTGTATACTGTGATGTAGTTGCAGTAGTAATATAAAAATCCATTTCGGAAGGGGGTGTACGGACATGCTGCAGAGTTTCTTTGCGAAGGAAGAAGGCCAAGGCCTCGTTGAGTACGCGCTCATTCTCGTTCTTATCGCTATTGTTGTTATTGGTATCTTGACGCTACTCGGTGGGAAAGTAAGCCAAGTCTTCGGCAACATCAACGAAGGATTGGGTACGTAAAGATATCTTCTTATGTAGGTACAACCACGAAAGGTCTCGCACATCGGGTGCGGGGCCTTTTGTGCATGTGTGGCACAGGTAAAACATAACATGTTTGGAGCATGGTGCGGGCGAATATGCATGGGTGTGGGTCAATACTCCCATGATCCCCCCTACTTGCTGGTTTGAGTATATTTGGGAAAACACCCCTATTGCAAATCAATAACACATCATATATACTAAAACCATACCGTAGTAGTACGAACCCACCTTGAAAGGGGGGCGCACATATGCTACAAAGTTTCTTTGCGAAGGAAGAAGGCCAAGGCCTCGTTGAGTACGCACTTATTCTCGTTCTTATCGCCATTGTTGTTATTGGTGCCTTGACAGTTCTGGGGAACAGAGTTAGTCAAGTCTTCGTCAACATCAACGAGGGATTGAATACAGCTTCCTAGGATATCTCCACAAATATAGGTTGCAAAGGGTCTTGCACATTGGATGCGGGGCCTTTTGTACGTCTTCAGAGTGGTGAAGGAGTGCCGAGAAGATGAGCCAACCCTCCTCCCTACTGGAGTAAGTACGACTAGGACTATCAGCCTATTGCAAACGAGCGACATATCGTGTATACTAGCATCATAGTTATATACGCACTATTAAATCCTTTTAAGAAAGGTGACGGACATGCTACAGAGTTTCTTTGCGAAGGAAGAAGGCCAAGGCCTCGTTGAGTACGCGCTCATTCTCGTTCTTATCGCTATTGTTGTTATTGGTATCTTGACGCTACTCGGTGGGAAAGTAAGCCAAGTCTTCGGCAACATCAACGAAGGATTGGGTACGTAAAGATATCTTCTTATGTAGGTACAACCACGAAGGGCCTCGCACATTGGGTGCGGGGCCTTTCGTGATTCTTCGGACAAGTTTGGACACTTTCAGGCAGGTTTGGACAAGCAACGTTACCCTACAAAAGCGAGTCATCCTCGCTGAAGAGCAACTCTTCCAATGCTTCCTCTGCACTCTGCGCGCGGATATCGTCTTGGCTTCGCACCACCCGCTCCAACACCCGCCGCGCTGACGCTCCACCGACTTGCCCCAAGGCCCAAATAGCGGCTTGTGCGACCTCATCATCTTCATCGTCTACCAACCCAACAAGCATCGACAACATTGGTCGTCCATCTTCGTTGTGCTCGCCCACAGCACGGGCTGCTTCGTAGCGCATCGCTGGAGAACTACTTTGCAGTTCCCGCTCAATGTAGGGGTGCCAGATGGGGTTCATAGAGCGTCCCATTGCAACAAGCGCGCTCTCCCGCATAAAGAGTTCGGGGTGCCCATAGGCATCGTCGATAATATCTTCTACCTCAAGCAGATCGCTGAAATAGCCAATACTCTCGACAGCACGGCGACGCACCTCTATCTCCTGCTCATCGTCCTCAATCATCCGCAAGAGTGTGTCTTGTAAGATGGTGGTCTCTTGCTCAGACAACTCCCCCAACTCCGAACGGTAGCTGAAACGACTGAGGCCCATTATCGCCACCGCACGCACGCGGGGCGAGGGGTCGTCTACAAGTTGTATCAGCCGCCGCAAGATCATTGGGCGTTCATCTTCCCACAGCCCATCAATCGCGACACTGCGCACTTCTGAATCGGGATCGTCAAGGCACAGCACAAAGATATCGCGAAAGTCAAGCGTAATGTTGTCTTCCGCCATTGACCGCAACGCCTTGACAATCTCAAGACGCTGCGGCTGACGTATCTGCTGCCATATCTCCCAAAAGAGCACACTGCGAGCAGGGGCGAGGCTGGAAAGCAAGGCCAATTGGCTCATTGAGAGGGAAAAGGGTTCTATTCCCTCATTCGCCGCCTCTTGAGTGATGAGCGAGCGAAGGTAGGCCAAGCCATCTATCGGCTGCTGCTCCTGCTGCTTGTGCTGAAGAGCAGGCTGTTGCGGCTGCAATGCATATGTTCGTTCCTGTGGCGGCATACCGCCATTATTCTTCATCGTCGTCTCCAAAGCTCCACCGTCTATTACCGACTGTTGTGACCTCTCCTTCTTCCTCTAGCTCTTCCTCTTCGTCCTCCACTTGCACAGGTTTAGGCTCATAGAGGTAGATTGGCGTGCTATCTGCGCTACCCGCACCATCCACAACCGTCATCTCATCATCGCTCTCGATTAGCGACATCAGATATGGCTTCGATGCGGGGCGGAGAATGTTGTATGCCAAGTAGAGCGTTTGCAGATCGAGGCGGTAGGCAGGTTCGTTTGCCGTGCCTTCGCGCTCCCCGATGACCTCAAATACGTGGTGCAAGACGACTTCCCCCTTGCGCCGCTCACTCATAGGCAATGCTTTGAGATTTTTGGCCTTGCTAAGGCGTTTTTGTGAGATAAGCCACTCTTCATCCACTACACACTCATAGGTGACATTGGTGAAGGCAAACTTCTTTTTCTTCTCGTCGAATGTTAGCAACCGGCCCGACTCTTGCGGCATCTCTTCGTAGACAATCGTAAATGTGTTGGGATCGTCGGTGCGAGAAAGAGTGATCAGTGTACCTGCAACCACATGCTCGTGGAAAAACTCGCTGAAGCCTTGCACCCATCCGCCCCGATTGCCGGTTGGGTAGCGCAGCTCGACGAGGAAATTGGTGTAGCGTTGGGGCGAATCCATACGCAAGACGACCGTACGTTGATCCGGGAGCATGGGGCTGGGGAAGAGTGTGGAGAGAGCATCATCAAGCGGGAGAATGCCATATTCCCACTCAAAAAACGTCAACAGGCGGTTTGTGGTTCCTTTTTCTCCTATTGTCTGGAGATCTTCCTCGCGTGTGCTCTCATCACAACCCTCAGTAAGGTATGATGTCAATTGCCCCATTTCACTGATCTTCACGCGCCGGTTCTCAATGATGCTTAATCCCTTTGTTGACCATAGATTGGCCCCTTCTACTCCCACAAACTCAAAATCTTTCTTTTCCCGGCTCAGTCGATAGTTGAGCGAGAACCGAAATCCTTCAGGATCAGAATTGCGAGGGTCGTGGTAATACAAATCCTCAATGATTTTATTGTCGGAGAGTGGCTCACCCACTTCTACAATGTAGTTGCGGATACGCCGGATATCATTTTTGCTCAGGGTGACAAGGCTGCTATGTGGGTAGCAGTTGCGCCCAAAGAGACAAATACGCTCCAGCGGATCTTTTTCCAGCCGCTCAATCAGTTCAGCTTCAAGCATATCGCCATGGGTTGCCAATATATCGCTGGCAGATTGCTCAAACTCAATGTTGCTGCCATCCAAAAGCTGAATAACAAAGGGAGCCCGCTGTTTTTGTTTGTGGGCCGTCTCCTCTGGGGGTTCCGCAGTCTCTGGAGGGGCGGGCGGGGGTGTTTCTTGGAGGGTGTCCGTGCCACTCTCCGCCACTTCTGATATCGCCGCGGTTTCGGCTGCTTTTACTTCTTCTGTGTCTGCCGCGACGATGAGTGAAGCTTCAACTTCAGCTTCGGCTTCTTCTGGCGCATTGGTAGTTTGTCCACCACCTATTGCTTCGGCATCCTCAGTCACTTCCCCAGTGTTGGCGGTCACGTCATAGGGTTGTTCATGGTCAAGCGACGTGGTCGGCTCTGCCAAGGCTGAAGGTTCTTCAGTATCCACCGGCTGCGTTACTGGCATCGGTTCCTCTTTTGTTGTGGGAGCTGTTGATAGTGTCGACTCAGGTGGTTCTTCAGCAGACGATGGGATGATCGTGTCGGGCGATGTTGCTTCTGCCTGTTCGGAACCAGAGACTGTCATAGATGGATCAGCTATGGCGGGCTGGTCATGCTGATCATGCTGGTCTTGTTGTTCAAGTTGGTCTTGTTGGCCAAGTTGGTCGCCCTTATCGGGCTGTCTCTTATGCTGACGTGATCGCTTGCCCTCATACTGATCTGGTTGATCATCTAACTGTTTTTGGCTACTTTCCTCGGTTGATAACGGCGCAGGTTCTTTCTCAGCCCGCTCTTGCCAATAGTCGGAGACAAAGGCAGGCTCGACTGAGGTGAGCGCCGGTCGCGAGGTTGATATCACCACGCTCAAATCATCGATAGGGAGAGGCTTTTCTGGCTCATAAAAGCGACTCCTGAAAGAATGGCGAGTATCCTCTGCGGGAGTGTGGAATGTTCCCGAACGAGAGGTGCTGTAGATGACCTCTTCATCAGCTTCCTGGCGCAGGAAGATATGATCGTTTTGTTGGATAGCCGCATCTATCTCCTGCGCAACTTCATCCCGATCCCGCTGATATTTGTTCGATAGAAAATCAGCGAGATTGGTAAGGGTCTGTCTGACAGCCGAGTGCGCGGCAAAGCAGTTGCCCTGCAAGCGCATCAGCTGAAAGACTTCACTCACCAATACTTGTTGCTCAGGAGTCCCACGAAAAACGGGTGCACTCATAGGATATTGGCGCGGGAGCCCACACCCGCCTTCATGCGGATGGAGCGTGCGCTCCTCCTTTCGTCCGTCTAGAGCAGTCTATTCGAATCCTCAAAAGATTGGATGGCAATCGCCAGTACCATTCCTTTGAACATATATGCGTTTGTCCTCACGCGGTTAAGGGTATTGTCCCCTGCACGATAGCGCCCTATCTCCAAGGAGAGACGTTCGGCAGCCGCCATATCCGTTTAGCTGGGGAGAGGACACGCAGGCATGGTAGCACGAGCAGGTAGTGTTGGCAAGAATGCTCTGGGGCGGGCGAGAGTGGAGAGGGGTGAGGGGAGCATGGCCGCCGCACCCTGCCCCTTGAGACAGGCGGGCGGCCAATCGTTTAATTGGTGTTGGACGGGTCGGAAGGCAGGTCGGGCGGGTGGGCGTCGAGCCATACTTGGAGATCGGCCAGCTCGATGAAGTCCAGGAGGTCTCCGGCAAGGGTTTCCTGCTGAGCAAGCGAGAGCTGTTTGATGTGCTCCTCTGCCTCCGCAGGGAGTTCTCCAATCCGCCGTCTCAGCTGATGTTGGATCAGGATGAGAAAACCCTCTTGCCTACCCTCTTGTCTACCCTCTTGCCTACCCTCTTGCCTACCCTCTTGCCTACCCTCTTGTCTGCCTTGCTGCAGACCTTGTTGTAGACCTTGTTGCAGACCTTGTTGTAGACCTTGTTGCAACCCCTGCTTCAAGCCCTCTTCCTTCCAACTGGTTGTGAGTTCCATTGCGGCCTCCTGTTCCGTTGGGGTGAGGTACCAATGATGGCCGCCACACCCTGCCCCTTGAGACAGGCGGGCGGCCAATCGTTTAATTGGTGTTGGACGGGTCGGAAGGCAGGTCGGGCGGGTGGGCGTCGAGCCATACTTGGAGATCGGCCAGCTCGATGAAGTCCAGGAGGTCTCCGGCAAGGGTTTCCTGCTGAGCAAGCGAGAGCTGTTTGATGTGCTCCTCTGCCTCCGCAGGGAGTTCTCCAATCCGCCGTCTCAGCTGATGTTGGATCAGGATGAGAAAACCCTCTTGCCTACCCTCTTGCCTACCTTGCTGCAGACCTTGTTGTAGACCTTGTTGCAGACCTTGTTGCAACCCCTGCTTCAAGCCCTCTTCCTTCCAACTGGTTGTGAGTTCCATTGCGGCCTCCTGTTCCGTTGGGGTGAGGTATGCCAATTCCTCCTCAAACTGTGCCTGCTCTTCTTCCGACAAACGCAGATAGGTATCGACGAAGCCGGAAATGAGGCGTTGTCGTGCCTTGTCCAGCCCTAAGTGGGTCAAGAGCCGCAAGCTTGTCACCAACACCTTCGGTCGTTCGCTGCGCTCCATTCCCATCTTCGGTAGCAACGCACTCGCAATCGGGTTCTCCTGTGTTGCGAAGTCGTGCCAGTTCAGTCGGCGGAGTTGTATCACCCGATAGTGGAAATGGAGCACGTCCAGATCTGGGAAAGAGACCTGATATGTGTTTGGCTCGTCGCGGCGAGTTGATTTGTCGGAAAAGAGTGCAATCGGATAGATTGGCAGCCCGTGTTTGAAGTGTAACAATGCGAAATAGCGGAACATCCGCAGGTTAAACCCCTCACAGGGCTGCGCTTGATGTTCCACATGGACAAGAAAGAACGTTGGTTGGTCTCGAAACGGTGCCTTGACAATGATATCAGCTTCATAGGTATCACCGCTCGTCACGTCGGTGAACAATTCTTTGTCGAGAAACTCCAGCTGCTCCGTATCAAGATACGTCAGCACCTCTGGGAAGAAGAGTTCAAGAAACTCGACAAAGAAGGTTGTCAAAAGTTCTTTAAATAGTCGGTCATGGTCAGTCACAGGACAATACTCCGTTGTCTTCCTTACTATTATATCACCAACTCCTTTGTCATGGTAGAACCTGTGACCCACGCTTACGTACGAGCTTCCTGCGAGCCTCCTTCTTGCTCCTCATCGGAGGAAGTAGTATCTGGTTGACAATCCTGTAAAATTTCCAGATAGTGGTGGAGGACGTTACGTATATCTTGGGGTTCCCCCGTCGACTTCAACCATTGAACCAATTCATCTAGGCCCGTTTCACCAAAGAGAATCGTTTTTGTCTCCATAAGAACTGTATTTGCTTCTCGCATGCAACAGAATGAGGATATATCGTAATCGAACATGAAAGAGAACATTGTAAGAGTTGGTGATAGGACATGTTCTGGATCATGTTCTAGCTCACGTTCTGGGTCATGTGCTTAAATTATGTAGCAAACATCAATAGACATCAACAAACATGTCTCATCGTGCTTGGGTTACTCCCCCAGGCTCTCAAGCGCCAGGGCCAACGCACCAATCGCAATACTATCGGCACCCAAGACCGAAGGCACGACTTCGATGGGCCGAACCACCGTTGGGGAGAGGTACACGCCAATATGCTCTTGCACCTTGCTGACGAACCTTTCCCCGCCAATGCGCACAACCACGCCCCCAAGCACAATCTTATTGGGGTCGAGCAATGCAACGATGTGTGCCAACCGCCGGGCCAAGATATTGACACTATCATCCACCACCTGCCGTCCGACGGGATGATCATTAAAGATATCTTCTAGTTTTTCGGCAGCAAGACCACGATCCCGCGCCCGTTGCAGCATCCCGCCCACCGAGAGTACTGCCTCCAACGATGGCGGTTTGCCGTGGTGCGATGGTTCGTCGCAGATGAGGGTATGGCCAACTTCACCCGCCATCGCCGATGCACCGTGATAGAGCCGTCCCCCGAGCACAAGCCCGCCCCCAACCCCCGTACTGAGATGGAGGTAGAAGAGATTATGGCAGCCGTGGCCTATGCCAAACGTCGCTTCTCCCAGCGCAATCAGGTTGGCGTCGTTGTCTACCATCGTGACGGTATCAAGTGATTCTTCAAAGAACTTCTTGATATCAACGTGTTCCCAGCCGGTGCGGCGGGTAGAGGGCAAGACTTTTCCCTGCGAAGGGGCGACTGGCCCATTGAATCCCACCCCGATACGCAAGAGGCGGTTCGATGTTACCTTTGCTTCGTCAAGCAATGATTGTGCCATCGCGAGCGTCGTCTGCAAGATATGCTCGGGTGTGTCGTTTTCAATATCCTGATGGACACTGGTGTAGACGTGGGTGTGGAGATTGATGAGTGCCGCCCGTAGGCCATAGCCACCCAGGTCTATCCCCAAAATGTAGCCCTGGTTTCCAAGCAGCCCCCACGTGTCGCGGGCGAGCTTTTCGTGCACGAGCTGATCGATTGCGATACTCCGCGCGCCTCTCTCAACAGACGCAGTGACAGACGCGGCGGTTTCTTGTGGGGTATCACTCACAAGGATCATCCTTTCCGGTAGCCGATATACCATACCGGCATCTATGCAAAGCCCGCAAGACGACGCGGGGTTACGATGCGTGAGCTTGCTTCTCCAAAAAAAGCGAGGGCAGCCTGTGTACATTCACGTTTGGTGGTTATAGAAAAGGGAAAAGCCATAAATATTGTAGCAGTACCCTGCCCCACCGTCAACGCCCAAAGAGGGCATTGACAGGACACCAATAGCAGGCCTCTCTCGATATCATGTAGATATCATGTAGATATCATGTAGATATTTGTGGGTATGATACAAATATCATACCGTGTTACAGATGCTTGCCATGGTGTTTGCGGCAGCGGGTTCGGGCAAGCATACGCTCCCAGAATTGAAGTGGTGTGCCGCATGCTTCACAACGGGCCAGCGCCCGCCACATCAGCCGTTGGCGTTCTTGAGCTTCTTGTTCTTGTTGTTGGCGTACGGCGGCTTCGCGCTGATCTTCCTCCTCACGTGCGCTCCACGCCTCGACCATCTGCTGCCACGTCTCATCGGGAACGTCAAGATTCCACACGGCAATGGTATAATCATCGCTGCCGGAAAACAACATCGTGCCATCGTGGCTAAATGCAACTGCATAGATATCGCGCTTATGCCCTTCCAAGCGGCGCACTTCCTTCTTGGCGGCCACATCCCACAGCCGGATTGTCTTATCGGCGCTTCCCGACGCAATCATCGTCTCATCGGGGGTGTACACCGCACTCCACGAGGGGTAGGTATGGCCAACAAAGTTGTCAAGCAACGTCCGGCTCTCGACATTCCATATACCGATAGAACCATCGACATTTGAGACCACAAACACCGCCCCATCGGAACGATAGACTACACTATTGACCCCATTCGTGGGGATATCAAGCCGCCCCCGCTCTTCACCAGTCGCCACATCCCACAGCGCAATGGTGCAATCGCGGCTGCCAGAGGCCAGGATCGTCCCATCTGGGCTAAAGACCACACTCTTGACATACTCTGGATGACCCTCGATACGGCGAAGTTGCTCGCCGGTCGCCACATCCCACAGCACAATAAAGCCATCTTCGCTGCCAGAGGCCAGGATCGTCCCGTCCGGGCTGAACACGACGCTGTAGACGAGATTGGTATGGCCGATGTTATTCCACAGCTCGCGGCCAGAGGCGACTTCCCACAGCCGTACCGACTGGTCAGTGCTGCCGGAAGCAAGCAGCTCGCCGTTAGGGCTGAAAGAGACCGTATACACCCGTTCGGTATGGCCCGTCAACCGATGTTGTTCGCGGCCAGAAGCGACTTCCCACAGCCGCACGGTTTTGTCCCAACTTCCCGTCGCTAGGAGATGCCCTTGCGGGTGCAGCGCAATACTATAGATTGTGGCCTCACCAGCAACACGCTGGAGTGCTTGCGTTTTCTTCACCTTGTCATACTCCTTCGCAGCAAATACAAACACTTCAATTGTCCATCTATTACACGGTCTTACCTCATACCGATCTTACCCATACCGACATATCCCCGCCCCCGTCTTGCGGGGTGGAGGAGCTTACGAGTGTCCCGGTTGCTTGAGCGCTTTGAGCGGTGCCGCCCGTCCCCAAAGCCCCCGACCATTCATCGTCGCCAACACCCGCTCAAACCGGCTAACAGGGAGAGGTAAATCGAACAATTTCCCTTGGATACCATCGCAGTCTACCCCCCGCAGCAGCCGTAACTGCTCAATCGTCTCCACCCCTTCGACCAACACACTGATACCAAGGCTATGGGCCATCATGGTGATAGCCCGGATGATTGCCAGGTCGTTTGGTGTGATGTGGGGCCGCATATCTTCGTTGTTGCAGACGAACGAACGGTCAATTTTGAGCTTGTCTATCGGCAATCGCTGAATATGGCTCAACGACGAATACCCCGTCCCGAAGTCATCAATCGCCACGCCTACCCCCAACGCCCGAATACGATCAAGCTGCTTGGCAAGGTAATCGTAGTTGCGCATGATGATACTCTCCGTCAGCTCGATCTCAAGCCAACGCGGATCAAGGCCACTTGCGGTGAGTGCGTGCGACACCGTTTCGACAAAATCGGTCTGGGTAAATTGTACCACCGAAACGTTGATGGCAACGCGGAAGGGGTGATAGCCCGCATGTTGCCACACCCGCACTTGGTTACACGCCTCATACAGCACCCACTCGCCAATCGGGACGATAAGCCCGCTCTCTTCCGCCAATGGAATGAACTCCGACGGGGGGATACGCCCCAAGACACTATTGTCCCACCGTAGCAATGCCTCCACTCCCACCAGCATGCCGCTCATGTCGGTTTGCGGTTGGTAGTAGAGCGAGAACTCGTTGTGTTGAAGCGCTTGGCGGAGGTAGGTCTCCATTTCAAGCCGTTTGCGAGCGGTCTCGTTCATTTCTTGGGCAAAACACTGCAAATTATCGCCGCCGGGCATCTTGGCGCGGGTCATCGCGATGTGGGCATGGTGTTGTAAGGTCGCCACATCTTCGCCATCATCAGGATAGATGCTAATACCAATGCTGCAAGAGAGGAAAAAGGGAAATTCTTCAATCTTGACGGGGTCTTTGAGCGAATGAATCAATCGGTGCGCCAACCGTACGGCATCTTGGGGATTTGAAAATTCGGTCAGGACGATGGCAAACTCACTATCGCCAATTTGTGCCAAGATATCGCCCTGCGGCACCAAACACTCAAACCGTTCGGCGACACTGCGGAGGAGGACATCTCCCGTGGTATGGCCAAGTGCGTTATTGACCTGCTTAAAGCGGTCGACATCGATGAAGAGTACCCCCACGAGGTGATGGTGCTGGTTGGCTTGCGCCAATGCCTGTCCGAGCCTGTCTTCAAATAACAGCCGGTTGGGGAGGCCGGTGATCGAGTCGTGATAGGCTTGATATGCGAGCTGTTCTGTCAGCAACAGCCGCTCTATGGCAATTGCCGCAAGGTGGCTGGCGCTGTCGACCAGGCGAATATCGGTGTCTGATGGCTCTTCCTCGTTGCGGTGGTAGATGGTGATAAGACCGAGCGGCTCGCCCTCCTGAGAGACGATTGGCCGCGACCAGCACATCTGGATGTTGTTGGTCGAGAGAAGCTTGCGCCAATGGCTGCAGATGGCAAGAGAAGAAAGATGCTGTACCACCGGCAAATCTCTTGCGTGGGTAGAGTGGTTAGAACAGTCTGGGAAGTAGCCTTCGCTGTCGAGAGGAAGGACGGTTGCTTTTTGGCTAAAATGCTCAGGAAGACCGCAGCCAGCCGCGTAGTGCAGTGCATCGTCTCGCAACAAGAAGATGGAACAGATAGTCCCTGGCCGTTGGTGTTCAATCATTAGGGCGATTTGCGTGAGGATGTCGGGCAGTGATTGGTTCTTGGTGACCATTTCGAGCACCAAATTGTGGTCGTGCTCAAGTTCTTTTGCTTGTTTGAGCTCGGTAATATCGGTGCAAATCATGATATATTGGTAGGGGCTGCCATCTTGATCTAAGAATGGCATGATAGTTGCCTCTACCACATAGATCCCCCCCTCTTTTTGGCGATTGATAAGCTCTCCGTGCCACACATTGCCCTCACGTATCGTTTTCCAGATGTTGCGAATGAAGGAGGTGGAGTGATGATTAGAGAAGATGGTGCTGAGATCACCACCTATCAATTCAGAAGAAGAATAACGGCTGACTTGGCAAAAACGGTCGTTGACATAGGCGATTTTACCATTTCGGTCGATAATGCTGACAATGCAGTGCTCATTGAGTGCGAGCCGTTGGTAGTCAAGCTCTGTCTGACATATGTAGAGTTGTTCTTCGGAGCGTTTGCGAAGCGCAACGTTTTGTCGGTGGAGTGCTCGTTGGGTTTCGGTTAGTTCAGAAGTAAGCGCAAGGAGTTGTTTTTGTGTATCTGAAAAGCGATTGTGCTCTATCTGTGCAACGATGATGACATACTCTTCTTGGCGAAACCCGCGGAAGAGAGCCATCACCTGGCGTTGCCCATAGGCGAGCCAAAGCTCCCACGGCGGGGTGGGAACGTCTGAGGTTGCGGCACAGGCCGTTTCAAAAAACAATAGCCCTTTGTCTCTACAAGCAGAAGAGATGAAAGAGAGGAAGTCTTGCCCCTCAATGGGATCATTTCCCCACGGTCGCGCTGCTGCATTTGCCAGAAGAATGGTGCCATTGATATCACAGTAGAGCACGATCTCTTCTAAGAGATCCATATGACCCGTACTCATGATATGCGTTGGTTTGTCATGTATCTCCATTTGTTTCTCTTCTGGGTGAAAGAGGGGAAAACCGTGCGATAATCGGATGCTGATAGCCATACCACGTATTATAGCTTACAGACGCTAAGACAGCATCACCCACATGGAGAATAATGCCACCTTGAGCGTTTTGATACTGCTGTCTCGGCAGAAAGAAGACGATGATAGGAAGGGAGGGTTTTTGAGAGAGAGGGACAAGCCCCTGCACTTGATGGAGGATCAGGCAGGTCAGATAACGGGACGAGATTGGAAGAAGGATTCTTTGCATTGCAAATCGTCTCGCCACAATTAGGAGCACATAGAACAGATCAGCCGTATTGGATATGGATCATAGGTTCATACAATAAATCTGCTTTTGTCTAAACCTGCTTTCATCTCTCTCGATAGTAGCAATATGCGATATTTTAGTGTACCACGCAGGAATAGAAGGATCAATAGGATGTGTCTGCGATGTGTCTGCGATGTGTCTGCGATGTGTCTGCGATGTGTCTGCGATGTGTCTGCGGCACACACCTACCCCTTCCCCATAGCCCAAGGGGCACGCAGGAGGAAGGATAGTATGGTGAAATCTTCAGAATAAACGAGTATTTTTGCTGTTATTGCATCAGGTCGTGCCCTCTTTGATGCGCTTTATTGTTCTCTTTTGTTGCCAATAGAGCACGACCTGTGTAAAAAAAAGGTGGGGAATGTTTCGATCTGTCTAGATCTGGTTGATCTGTGAATAGTATTAGATCTGTTTGAGCCGTTCTTGCAAACGCTCTGCCGTCGCCCGCGATTCGGCCAGGCTATCGCGCTCACGCTGCACGACGTGCGCCGGTGCCCGCTCAACGAAATTGGCGTTGCGAAGGCGTTCCTCCCGCCGCACAATGTCTTGCTGCACCTCTTCAAGCTCTTTGCTCAACCGTGCGCGTTCAGCCTCAAGGTCGATAAGACCTGCGAGCGGCAGAAAGATTTCGACCTCGCCAATCACCAATGTTGCGGCTTGGGTAGGCTTCTCCGGCAGCGATTCGACCACCGCCAGCAAATCGGGGTCGACCCGCGAGAGACGGCTGATGAGCGGGGCTTGGCCTTGCACCATCGCCGTATGTCTGCCCGCAACGATGGTCGCCGTGATCCATCGTGGGGCTTCCACCTTATACTCGTTGCGGACATTGCGGATGCCCGTGACAATCTCTTGTACCAAGTCAATATCGTCTTGCGCTTGGCTGTTGAGGAAGGACTTGTTGGGGGAGGGGTAGGCGGCAACCATAATCGACACGGGTTCTGGCTGCTCCAACAACACCTGCCACGAGGTCTCGGTCACGAAGGGCATGAATGGGTGGAGGAGGCGCAAAGACCCCTCCAGCACGTACGACAGCACGCGATAGGTCTCTGTCTGCTGTTGGGCGTCGCCCGCCATCTGGATCTTGGCAATCTCCACATACCAGTCGGCGAAGGATGACCATAGGAAATCGTGGATTTGCCGCCCCGCCTCGCCAAAGTTGTAGCCTTCCAACAACCGATCAACATCGATAACGAGTTGGGTGTATCGCGACAATATCCAGCGGTCAGCGAGAGAGAGGAGCATCGATTGGGTGGCGGGCTGGATGACATTGCTAGTGGTTATGTTGCACCGCTCACGGCTGCTCACCACAAACCGCGTGATATTCCAGAGCTTGTTGGCGAAGTTGCGTGCCGCCTCAATGCGTTGCGGGGTGAGGTTGAGGTCTTGGCCCGGTGTCCCGCTGGTGATGAGCGTGAAGCGCAAGGCATCAGTGCCGTAGTTGGCCATCACCTCAAGCGGGTTGACCACATTGCCGAAGCTCTTTGACATCTTGCGGCCATGCTCATCGCGCACTAAGCCGTGCAGGTAGATGGTGTGGAATGGCTCGACGTTGGTGAAGTGGCAGCCCATCATCATCATGCGCGCCACCCAGAAAAACAAGATGTCGTAGCCAGTTTCCATCACGCTGGTGGGGTAAAATTCGCGGTAGTCGGGTGTGTCATCCGGCCACCCCACGGTGCTAAATGGCCACAACGCGCTACTGAACCACGTATCAAGCACATCGGGGTCTTGGATGGCATTTTGGGGTGGTTCTTCATCCGCCTCCGGCACAATCACCTCGCCCTCTGGCGTATACCACACGGGAATACGGTGTCCCCACCACAGTTGGCGGCTGATACACCAATCCTGAATATTCTCCAGCCAATGGCTGTAGACTTTCTCAAACTGCTCTGGGATGATGCGTGTACGGCCCTCTTTGACGGCAGCGAGGGCTTTTTTGGCCAGTGGCTGTATCTTCACAAACCACTGTTCGCTCAACAGCGGCTCAATGACTTCGCCGCCGCGCTGGCTGATACCAACGTTGGAGGTGTGCGGGGTCTTGTCAACAAGCAACCCCTCCTTCTCAATGTCGGCAACCAACGCATTCCGCCCGTCAAAGCGATCCATCCCCGCATACGGCCCGGCCTCGTCGTTGAGCGTCGCGTCCAGGTTCATGATGTTGACCATAGGGAGGTCGTGGCGCTTGCCAACTTCGTAGTCATTGGGGTCGTGGGCGGGGGTGATTTTGACCGCACCCGTGCCAAATTCCCGATCAACGTACTCATCCGCGATAATCGGTACCACCCGGCCAATGCCTGGCAACACCACATGGCGGCCAACAAGGTGAGCATATCGCTCATCTTCGGGGTGCACCGCCACCGCCGTATCGCCAAGGATGGTCTCCGGGCGGGTGGTGGCCACGGTGATATACTCTATCTCTATCTCTGTCGCGCCGCGCGCCCAATTGCCGCTTCCCCACGCATCGGCAGGGAGCGGGGCGGAGTCGCCACTGGCATCACTTGGCAGAATGGGGTAGTTGATGTGCCACAAAAACCCTTGCCGCGTCTCGTATTCGACCTCAAGGTCGCTGACCGCTGTCCCCAATTTGGGCGACCAATTGACAAGATAGGTGCCCCGATAGATCAGCCCCTCGTCGTAGAGCCGCTTGAAGGCGGTGTGGACGGCACGGCTCAACCCCTCATCCATCGTAAACCGCTCACGGCTCCAGTCGAAGCTTGCCCCAAACCGCCGAAGCTGCTGGACGATCTTGCCGCCATAGTTCTCTTTCCACTCCCAACTACGGCGCAAGAACTCCTCCCGGCCAACGGCCTGCCGACTGGTGCCTTCGCTCTCCAAGAGCTTTTCTACCTGCGCTTGGGTGGCGATGCTGGCGTGGTCGGTACCGGGGAGCCACAACGTCTTATGGCCTTGCATCCGCCGCCAGCGGATTAGCAGATCTTGCATGGTGTTCCCCATCGCGTGGCCAAGATGCAGTTCGCCGGTGATGTTGGGCGGGGGAATACTAATCACAAATGGGCCGCGGGGGGCATTTTCGTCAGGGGCAAAGAACCCCGAATCTTCCCACCACTGGCAGAGTGCTTCCTCCACCTGTTGCGGGTCATATGGTTTACTGAGATCTATCGATTTCAAGAAGGACAACATCAACTTTACTCCTGATCGGGTTGTTTCTGACAGCAATGAATAATATTTTTGCGAATGATGCGCATGCACGGCGTGTATTGTACTATACAAAAAACCCATCAGCAAGCAGCGCACGACAACCCAATGCAATGGGAGAGGGAGAAGAGAAGATTACCATACTCCCCCGCGGCCCACAAAAATCCCCCCTCCGTGGGCCGCTGTCAGAACGGCGAGGCGGCGGGGGGGGGAGCAGATGGATGATATTCACTGACTCTTACCGACTCTTACATTCAGGTTGCCGGTGCTGATAAACTAATCGAAGCAAGCTGCTCAACCAACGACTCCAGCCGTGTGGGCTTGGAGATGATGGCATGGAACAGTTGCTCATCCGACCACCGATTCTTGAGCAGTTCGGGGTCGGAGCCACTGAAAGAAATACGGAGCGTATTGGTGAGATTGGGTTGTTCCCGCATCCAGTGGGCGAGATCCATCCCCGTCTCCTTGCCAAAGAGATCGTTATCAATTAGGACGAGGTCGGGAGAGGGGGGTTGTTGCAGCCGCCGGCGCGCCTGGAAAACACTCGCCTTTAGCTCAACCGATGCGGCTCCCGCCCGCCGCAGCCCAACGCTTAACGACATGGCGGTATCGGCGGTATCCTCTACGATCAAGATACGTAGTCCTTCGAGTCGTTTTTTACTCATGACCTTTTCCTACTTCCTTTGCTTGTGGTTGCTCTTCAATGGGCAGTTGGAGCGTGACGGTTGTCCCAAGCCCTTCGCCCGGAGACGTGATATCCAACGATCCGCCGCTCAGCCGCATAATCCCGATGGCAAAATTGAGGCCAAGCCCCATACCTTCGGGGTCGTGCTCACCGCGGGCAATGCGGCGAAATTTCTCTCCCAATTCGGAGAGGTCTTCAGCCGCGATGCCACGCCCATTGTCTGAGATGTTGCATGTGACATAGTCTTCGTGCGAGGTGATAAAGACGCAGACAACCCCGTCGTCGCGGTAGGAAACCGTATAGCGCAGCGCATTTTCGAGGATATTGTAGATGACGCGCCGCATCCGGTTCGCGTCGCACCACGCCAATGGGGTTCTCCCTAGCTCCGCCTCTACCTGCAGCACACACCCCATCAATTCGTACCGTGGCTGGAGGGTTGTCACCACTTGGTTGACCAATTGGCGGAAGTCAGTGGCCTCGGGGCGAAGTACCAAATTCCCCGTTTCAAGCAGGGCGGCATCGCGCATATCTTGCAACAACATCCGCTGCTGCTCAAAGGAGGATTCGAGGTGCTCTTGGCCTTGCTGGATGACCGCTTCATCAACGTGGCTATCTTGCAGATCCATCACCCAGAGGTCAAGCGCCGATTGGTTTGCCTGCACCGAGTGGTTTAAGTCGTGCACGGCGGCCCGCACGGCGTCGGCGCGAGCGTGCAGCAGCGCGACCAACTCCTCTTGATGCTTCTTCTGTCGCTCCATCATCGCCTCTACTTGGGTGACCATCACGTTGAAGTGGGTGCCGAGCTTGGCAATCTCATCCCTGCCCGCCACCGATACCCGCTGTGAGAGGTCACCCTCTGCGATTTCTTGCGTTGCGGCGGCCATCTCTTGAATGGGCCGCAGGATAGAACGGCACAAGAGCAATGCGATGACCGTGCCGATCATCGTCGCCGCCAATGCAACAAGCACTCCTTGGAGCTGCGTCTGGCGGAGTTCCGTCACGAGTTGGGTGGTAGAAAGCCCGATACTAATCGCGCCAATATGCTCCCCCCCTACCTCCACCGCCCGCCCGGCACGGAGATAGTCCCCGTGCATCGTGTAGGACGTGCCAGCCTGCGAGACGAGTTGGCTGCCAAATGGGTCGATTGCCGACTGCAGTGAGACAGAGTCGCGGCTGTAGGAAAATGTTCCGTGATTCTCAGTATCCGCAATAACACGTCCTTCTGCATCGTAGATCCGGCAAAAAGTAACCGTATCGCGGTAGTCCTTCAGTTCGTGCGTGATATCCGCCAACGCATCGACATCGAGCATATAGAGCGAGTCGTCAACCGCCTTGGTCAGCATGTCAAGCATTGCGTCGGCCTGATTGACAAGCTCCCTCTGGAAGGTGTGTTGCGTGTGCCACAGCGAGAGGGCCGTTGCGCCAAATACCGCCGCAATCACCAGGGAGATCATGGTGAAAGGCAGCTTGAACGTGATAGGCAAGCATTGCCACACCGAGCACACTGGATCAAATGAGGGTGGCCACCGGCGCAGTTGCATCGGTGGCGTGGTGATTCCTATCGTTTTGAGGAGACGTCGCACCATGTTGCTCTCTGGAACCTTATCTGCTCATTGCGGTATGGTATGGCTGCTATTGTTGGGGTTCTTCTTTTGGCTGGAGAACGGTCTCGTACAATGTCCGAATACGCCCAAGCTCCTCAAGCACGTCGTCGGAGAGTCGGTCGAACTGCTTGGTCTTCTCAAACTGTTCAAGGATAAATGCGCCTTCTGGGTCATCATTCAGCGCCAGGAACGACGAAATAATGCGTTCTTTCATCTCGTCTGACAACCCCGCCCGCGCAAGCACCAATTGGCGCGGGACATCGCGTGTTTCGTGCACAATGGTAAGCTGTTCACGTGCTTCGGCAGGCACATCCTGAAAATCTTGATTCGATGTCCCGCCCGCCGCGACACGGCCACTCAACACCCACTGGATCGTATTGGCATCGGCGCGGCTGAAGAGGTAGCCAACTTTGCCATCGGGAACAGGAGCGCGGTTATCTGCCAGCTCAACCGGCTCGATCCCCGCCTCAAGCAACGAAATCATCGGCAGGAAGTAGGCGGAGGTGGAGGAAGGCTGTTCAAAGGCAATCGTATGCCCCGGCATATCCTCCAACGACGCAATGCCGCTCTCCACGTGCGTGAAGATGACGGACGAGTAGGACTCATCCCCGCCCTTCCACTGCAGCAGCAACGGCTCACTGCCATAGCGCGTCATTTGCACCATCGCGGGGTAGACGCTCTCGAAAGTGAGGTCAACCTCGCCCGTCTGCAGCCACTCGCCCATGGTCTCCATATCGGGCGCGACCTTGACCTTGCCCACGCGGATGCCGAAGTCTTGCAGGTCGGCGGCGAGGTAGTCGGCAAGCGGTTGCCACGTCTCTATTTGTTCAGTCGGCTGGCTGTCGATGTCTCCCAGGACAATCGGTACCGTTGTGACTGTCTCAGCAAGCAGATCTTCGGTGGGGGTCAGAGAAGACGCCCCAGACGCCGTACACCCGGCAACGCCAATCAAGACCAAGATGCTAAGCAGCACCCAGATACCACGACGCATATATATGTTTCCTTTCTCTTGTCGCACAAAAAACCGTACTATCTTCGTTGGTTCTTATAGCCACTTACAAGACACTCGTACGAGCAACGCCCGTTTCGGGGCAAGCCCCTACGAACGAATCACGGCTGACGGTGTCTAGGGGGATCGTACCGTGGTTGTGTTAAGTCAGTGTTAAGGGGAAAGAGCAACCATGTTAAGTGTAGGCTATTCTTACTACACAAGCTAGTAATAGCTGACGTAATGGTAATTTTTGTTCTTTTTGTCCGATTTTTTCGGTGTGTTTTTTCTTTTTCTTAGGGATATAGGAATGATTGTTGAGACAAATGGCCTCTATACGACACGATATAGTATGACACTGGTACTGTTTACCTATAGGAGCAACTCGCTATGGTAAACCAATGTGTTTTTTGTTATACTAGAGGTAATGTAAAGGCGATCTTTATTACATAACATAAAGAATAGTACGGTATCCATCGAAAAATGGTATACTATCCTCATCTCTATCCTCCGTAAGAAGAGGGTATTTCTGGTATCAGCATAGGTTTTGCGAGGAATATCCATGATCATGTCATATGTCATTGGCAAAGATACCACAACCCACCACCACACTCACCACCCATTACCAAAGGAAGGTTCCCGTCACAAGATGGAGCACTCAACACTCTCTTCAGAGACGAATGAACAAGGGTTACTTGAGAAATACCATCGCATGACCCACGTGACCCACCAGGTGACCCAGGAATATATCCATCTTTCGCTCCTCCATCAACTCTCACAAAAACTGCACCACATTCTTGATCTCCCCGACCTCCTGAACGAATCACTCCAAAGCATGATGGCGATCACCGAAGCACAAGATGGATGGATCGCGTTGTTGAACGAAGAGCACGGGTTGGAGCGGTTTGGTACGTACAATCATACGTACAATCAGAAGAACGAGCTGGAGAAACAGAACGAGCAAGAGACGGTGGCCGAAGAGCACATTCAAGAGGCCCTCTCCAACACATATTACCGTGATATGCTCGATGATGAGCATCATCATGTTGTGTTTATCCCCAATATCAACCAAACAGACATCCCGACGCTCATTCCGGGGCATGCCGCATTATTGCTCTCTGCGCCAACAGACTTGGGCATCAGTGTGGTGATGACTCTTATCTATCAGAAGCCTTACAGCTCCAAAAACGTCAATGAGGGGCTTCTAAGCTCGGCGATGGATATCGTGGGGACAGCAATCCAGCACGTTTGGCGATACATCCGTGCTCAAGAGAGGGATCTTGCCCGCGAACAAATGATCAATGTACTGGTGCACGATATCCGTAGCCCATTGATGTCCACCTCCGCAAGTATGGAAGTGGTCAAGCGGATGGTCAAAGGGCTTGGGCTTGATGACACCTCTAAGCAGTTTCTCAATGAGTCGCTGGATTCGGGCAAGCGCGGGCTGAATGAGGCGGTTGATCTGGCAGATGAGCTTTTGACGATTAAGAAGCTGCAATCGGGCAATCGGCAGGTTGAGCTGACCACTATCCCCGTTGAACGGCTTTATGACGATTTGGATGAATTGCTGCGACCGCTCGCCCTCCAACGCAAGGTGATGGTGCGCTACCACGTGGAGCCGCGTTCATTGACTATCAATGCCGACCGCCGACTGCTGTGGCGCGCGGTGATGAACCTCATCGCCAACGCTTTGCGCTTCACGCCGGGGAAAGGCGTGGTGACGGTCAGAAGCAAAGCCTCCCCCGATGAAGATGGGGTGATTTTCTCCGTGGAAGATATGGGGCCGGGTGTTGCGCCCGAAGACCGCGAACGCATCTTCGACCCCTTCATCCAGGCAAAAGGCGAATGCTGCCGTGGGAGTGGTCTTGGGCTAGCTTTCTGCCGCGAGGTGGCACAGGTGCATCATGGCCGCATCTGGGTGGAAGACCGCGAAGGCGGAGGAAGCCGCTTCTGCATATTCCTCCCCCACCAAGAAAAACCGCACCATGCCGACGAAGCCGACGAAGCCGACGAAGCGGATGGAGCGGATGGAGCGGATGGAGCGGACGAAGCCGAGATGGCTCACGAATAATCTGCGAAAGCCAGCGCAAACGGGATAAGAATGAACAACCGCTAACTGAACAAACACCTAAATATCCTGTACACGATGATCTATAGATGATCTATACAGGAGTTCCTGCAGCAGAACCTTCTGTTATTAGAGACTATCTGAAAAGGCAATGGTTGGGTCAGTAACCCCTTTCAGACAGTCTCTTATGTATCTTCTACTTATCTTCTACGTCTCTTCTTGTGTTCTGCCTACGTTTTGCTTTGGTTATTCAGAGGGGAGTTTCTTCCAAATGAACGCAATCCCCCCGATCAGGGCCAATGCAACCACCGCACCAATGATGTAGAGGGTCGTGCCGCTGCTTTGCGATGGCGTTTCTACCTCGACCGCCTCTGGAGCGGTTTCTTCTGCGGGCTGCCACGCCGGAGCCGTCGCCTCAAGCGACCCGTGCGGGAATTCTGTGCGGACTTCCCACGTATCGCCCGACACAAATGGCCCACCCGTGAATGCAATCATCCCGCTACCTGCCTCAACCCCGTCACGTGTTTGCTCGTCGTTCAAGGCGATAGAAGCGTTCACGTTGGTGGTCTCAACCCCTTCTGGCAGGTAAACCGCGACCCGTGCCTCATCGATGGTATAGTTTCGATCTCCCTGTATGAACGGCCAAATGAACTGATCCGCCTCTGAGTAGATGCGCACCGCACCCTCAAGCGTGTAGTTGATGGTAAATGTGCGGCTATCATCCTGCGTCAGCGGGAAATGCCACGTAATAGTCGCCTGCTCGCCACTATCTTCATCACTGGTGTTGCTACTGTTGTTGCTCAGGGTATAGGTCTGCTCATTGCCGCTCTCATCTTCCTCATAGGCTTCGCCCTCTTCGCTGACGCCCCACCCGGCAATATCTGTCACGTGGTCGGTGGGGATGGAAAGCGATGCGCTGCGATATGGCCCGCCCTGGATATCAACCTCCCACGTTTCAACCACCTTGACGCTGCCATCTGTCTCGATCGTCATTTCGGCGTCGCGCTTCTCGACGGCCACGCCGGTGGTGTGGCGGAAGATGTTCTCTGCCGTATCCTGCCATGGCTGGCGCTCTGCTTCTGTTTCGCCCTCTGGAAAGAGCACACTCAGCTCCCAGCGAACGCCCGGGTCAAATGGGCCGCCGGTGAAAGTTACCTGATCCTCCTCCACCGAAGGATCCTCATCTTGGAGGGTGCCGTTGCGGTAGGAAGCCACATCAAGCTCATCCTCATCAAATTCTGCGGGAAGATGCACGATTGCTTCGGCATCAAGGACTTGGTAGGGGTGGTCTGGCGTGATAAATTCCCAGAAGAACTGATCACTTTCAAGCTCTGGGAAGACCCGCAACGCATCTTTCAGCGTATATTTGATGTTGAACGTACGAGTGCGGTTTTGCGTACGCGGGAAGTACCACGTTGCGGTGGTGCTCTCCTCGTCGGAGCGGATGGTATAGGTATCTGGCTCTTCGGAGGTGTCCTCATCATACGAGTGACCGCCCTCACGGATCTCCCAATCGGTCACCTCGCCGATGTAGGCGTGGGGGATTTCGTGCATCACGCGGGTGAACCGGCCTTCAAGGAAGCGGACTTTCCACGTTTCGTCGAACGTAACATCGCCGTTTGGCTGAATGGTGATATCGGCCTGCCGCTCATCAATGATAATCTCCTTGATTTGAGCGTGGGCGGATGGCGTGGAAAGCGATACCAATGGCCCCAACGCACCAACAACCAGAGTAATCAGAGCAATCAGCGTCGTTAGGATGATGGGGGTGATTGGGGTGGGTAATGTGGTGAATTTGGTGTGTATTTGTTGCGGCGGACGGAATGGTTGCATACCAATCTTGCCTTTCTACGAGTATTCTATCAGGAGAGACAAGATCATCTTATCACTGCCATGGTGAATGGTCAAATTCTGGCTGATCACTGCTCTTTTTGATGAGAATCATCTCCCCACCAACGCTTCGCACACGGCCTTTTCCCGGTGGGCGAAGATACGTTGGATTTGCAGCCGGACGAGGGGGTGGAAGGCCATGCCGAGCGGGCCAAACGGCACTTCGTAGCGCACCACATCCTCAATCTCGGTCGTGTTGCCGTGGTCGTAGAACCAATGAGTGTGTTCCCACCGCTTGTAGGGGCCGCGCAACTGCCTATCCTCAAAAACATCATCAGGCTCCCACCGCGCGATAAGGGTTTGCCACTTCATCGGGACGCCAAACAACGACAACTGGTAGTCAATCAAGGTGCCCTCTTGAATGACGATGGGCTGCGGGGTCAGGATACGGAATTGGAGTTCCGGCGGTGTGATGCGCTCCAGGTTGCCCGCCTCGGCAAAGAAGGCAAATACCTCTTTGCGGGGCAGCGGGAGCGTCATTGAGGTGGTAAAGATATGCGTTGTCATAGGAAATATTGTACCATGGCCTGGAACACAGAACTGGAACACAGAACTGGAACACAGAGCTGGAACACAGAAAGAGACACAAATGAACCATCCCAACCTTGAGCTATTTTACACCCCCATCCCCCCCCGCATCGCTCGCCTACGGGAGCTTGCCTACAACTTGTGGTGGGCGTGGCACCCCGAAGCCCAAGAACTCTATGCGCAAATAGACCCCGACCTGTGGGAATTGGTCTACCACAATCCGGTCAGGTTTCTGCGCGAGGTGCGCCAACGACGGCTTGACCACGCCGCCAACAACCCTTCCTACCTCTCCCTCTACGACGCCGTATTTACCTCATTTGACGACTATATGAACCCTGCCGAGACGCAAGCCGCCAAACAGGGCATTGACACCTCAAAGCCTATCGCCTACTTCAGTGCCGAATTTGGGCTGCACGAGTCGCTGCCTATCTACTCTGGCGGGCTGGGTATCTTGGCGGGCGACCTCGTCAAGGAGGCGAGCGATATGGGGTTGCCGCTCATCGCCGTCGGGTTTATCTACCCACAAGGCTACTTCTTGCAGCGTATCGACAGCGATGGCACGCAGTATGCCGAATATCCCAAGCTGCACTTTGTCGATGTGCCGGTGTTGCCTGCCCGCACCCCCGACGGCAATGAGGTGGTGGTTGAGGTGGAGATCGCGGGGCGGGTGACGTATGCACAGGTCTACCGCATCCAAGTGGGGCGTATCCCCCTCTTCCTGATGGACACAGACGTTCACCCCAACTCGCAGCAAAACCGTGAACTGCTTGCGCGGCTCTACGGCGGCGACCAAGAGATGCGGGTGGCGCAGGAGATTGTGTTGGGGATTGGCGGGGTGCGTGCATTGCGGCAATTGGGCATTTCGCCCGCCATCTGGCATATGAATGAGGGGCATGCGGCTTTTCTGGTGCTTGAGCTGATGCGCGAAGCGGTGCGCGAAGGTACTCCCATTACCCAGGCGATGGATGATGTGCGGTCGCGGACGGTTTTCACCACGCACAAGCCAGAACTCTCGCCAAGCGACATCTTCTCGCCGCAGCTGATTGAGAAATTCTTCTGGCGCTATTGGCCGCAGCTTCGGATGAACCACGACACATTTCTCAATCTCGCCCGCCGCGATGAGAGTTGGGGGCCGTCTTTCTCTATGACCGCGCTTGCGCTCAACCTCTCTGCCTACAGCAACGGTGTGAGCCGCATTCACGCCCACGTCGCGCGCGGGATGTGGCAATGGCTCTACCCGGGCGTCTCCCGCGATAATGTGCCGATTACCTCCATCACCAACGGTATCCACATCGACTCATGGATAGCGCCAGAGATACGCCAAATCTACGACGCCTACCTTGGGGAGCATTGGGAGCACCGCCTTGACGATACGGAGATGTGGAAAAACATCTACGATATCCCCAACGACGTGCTGTGGAGCTTGCGCCGCCGCCTCAAGCAACGGCTTATTGGGTTTGTGCGGGAGCGGGTACGCCAACGGCAAATACGCTTTGGAGAGCCGCCTATACAGACCTCTCCATTGGCCGAGGAGGGGTTGACGATTGGGTTTGCGCGCCGGTTCGCCAACTACAAGCGGGCAACATTACTCTTTTCCGACCTCGACCGGCTCAAAACATTGATGAATGCGCCCGGACGGCCAGTACAGATCATCTTTGCGGGCAAGGCACATCCGGCTGATGAGAACGGCAAAGATTTCATTCGTACCATCCACCACATCTCGCAAGATCCCGATCTACAGGGCAAGATTATCTTCCTGGAAGAGTATGACATCGCGGTGGGGAGAGAATTGGTGTGCGGCGTCGATTTGTGGCTCAACACGCCCCGCCGTCCCTACGAAGCAAGCGGCACAAGCGGCCAAAAAGCAAGCCTCAATGGCGTGCCCAATCTCAGTGTGCTTGACGGGTGGTGGCCAGAAGCCTACAACGGCCGCAATGGATGGGCGATTGGCGAGGGGACAGAGTACCAAGACCAGGATGAGCAGGATGCGAGCGATGCCGAGTCGCTGTATGAGATCTTGGAGCAGGAGATCATCCCTCTCTTCTACGACCAACGCGATGGTTCAGAGGTGCCCAATGACTGGATCGGCGTTTGCAAGGAGGCGATTGTCTCTGTCGCGCCCTACTTCAACACCCGCCGCATGCTGATGGACTACGTGCGGCAGTTCTACTACCCTCAGCAGGCTGATGAGGTTGATGAGACTGGCTAGCTGATGAGCTGGTTGAGCCGGTTGAGCCGCCCAATATGAGGATGCCCCTTTCTAGTACACGAAGGAACCATACATGTCGTTTGAGGAACACCCACACTGGTATAAAGACGCCGTTATCTACCAACTGCATGTCCGCTCGTTTGCCGATAGCGATGAGGATGGCGTTGGAGACTTTCAAGGCCTGACCGAAAAGCTCGACTACTTGCAGGATATCGGGGTGACGGCGATTTGGCTGCTTCCCTTCTACCCCTCCCCGCTCAAAGATGACGGCTATGATATCGCCGACTATACCAATGTCCACCCCATGTACGGCACACTGGACGACTTTCGGACATTCCTGCACGAAGCTCATCAACGCAACCTGCGTGTCATCACCGAGCTGGTCATCAACCACACCTCCGACCAGCATCCGTGGTTTCAGCGGGCACGGCGGGCGCGTCCTGGCTCTTCCTGGCGCGATTTCTACGTGTGGAGCGACACCACCGAACGCTATCAGGAAGCACGCATCATCTTCAAGGACTTTGAGTTTTCCAACTGGTCGTGGGATCCCGTCGCGAAGGCATATTACTGGCACCGTTTCTACTCTAGCCAGCCTGACCTCAACTTTGACAACCCCGATGTGCGGGAAGAGATCTTCAAAATCGCCGATTTTTGGCTGGGGATGGGGGTGGATGGCTTGCGGCTTGACGCCATCCCTTACCTCTTTGAGCGCGACGGCACGAATTGTGAGAACTTGCCAGAAACACACGACTTTCTCAAAGCATTTCGTGCGCACGTTGATGAGCAGTTTGAGGACAAGATGCTGCTGGCAGAGGCAAATCAGTGGCCAGAGGATGCGGTGACCTACTTTGGCGAGGGGGAGGGCGATGAGTGCCATATGTCGTTCCACTTCCCCATCATGCCGCGGATGTACATCGCCATTCGGATGGAAGACCGTTTCCCCATCATAGAGACGCTCTACCACACCCCGACCATCCCCGCCACAGCGCAATGGGCGCTCTTCCTGCGCAACCACGACGAGCTGACGCTTGAGATGGTCACGGCGGAAGAACGGTCGTTTATGTACCGCACCTACGCCCGCAACCCGCGTGCGCGCATCAACCTGGGTATCCGGCGGCGGCTTGCACCACTGCTACAGAATGACCGCAAACAGATCGAGCTACTCAACAGCCTGCTTTTTTCTCTCCCCGGCACGCCGGTCACCTATTACGGCGATGAGATTGGCATGGGCGATAATATCTACCTCGGCGACCGCGATGGCGTGCGCACGCCAATGCAGTGGAGCCACCATCGCAATGCCGGGTTTTCGCGTGCCAACCCGCAGCAAATCTACCTGCCGGTCGTCATCGACCCAGAGTATCACTACGAGGCGGTGAATGTAGAGGCGCAGCAGGATAACCCGCATTCGCTATTGCAGTGGATGAAACAGCTTATCGCGGTGCGGAAGCGGTTCCGGGCGTTTGGGCGGGGGAGTATCACCTTCCTCTACCCCGAAAACCAAAAGGTGATTGCCTTTGTCCGCCACTACGAGAACGAAGACATCCTCATTGTGGCAAATCTTTCGCGTTTCGTGCAGTGCGTTGAGCTTGACCTCGCCACCTACGAAGGCATACAGCCGATTGAGCTGTTTGGCCGGACGACATTCCCGCCGATTGGAGAACTCCCCTACTTCCTCACCCTCGGTCGGCATTCATTCTACTGGTTTTCGCTCATCAAAGAGGAATATCTGCCACTTGCACTCTCCTCCCACGACGACCCAACTTCTATCCCCACGCTCACCCTGACAGACGACTGGACAACGATATTCGTCAAGGGCAGCGCCAAAACGTCGTTGGAAGAGGTCTTGCCCGGCTACCTCAAACGCCGTCGGTGGTTTGGCGGCAAGGCGCGCGAAATACAGGCCGCGGAGGTGTTGGAGACAGTGGTCGTGCCCGCGGACACCGCGTCGGGCTACATCACGATGGTGCGCATTGAGTATCTTGAGGGCGATCAAGAATTCTACACGCTGCCGTTCTCTTTTGCCACGGGGGAATACGCACACACGATTGAGCAGGAGACGCCACAAGTCATCGCCGCCTACCTCACTATGAAGCACACAGGTGAGCAGGGCATTCTCTACGATTCCCTCCGTGATGAGACCTTTGCGCGGACGCTGGTGGAATCTATCTTGCACCACCGCTCATTCCGCGGCTCAGATGGCGAAATGGATGGTTTCCCTATCCGCTCCTACCACGGCTTTGGCTCCGACGTGCGCGGGATGACGATGACGTTGATGGGCAATGGCGCGCATACGACTGACTCCGAACGGGTGGAGTTGCCGGTCACCACGTCGGCGCAAAGCACTACCAAGATTATCGCAGGCGAACGGCTGACATTGAAACTCTTCCGACGCATTGAGGCGGGCGTCAACCCTGACCTGGAAATTGGCCGCTTCCTGACGGAGAAAGTCTCTCTTGCCCGCTCGCCGCAGGTCGTGGGCGTGTTGGAGTATCGCCATAAGAATGACGAGCCAACAACGCTCGCTATCCTCCGCACGCATATCCCCAATCAAGGCGATGCGTGGCACTATACGCAGGAGATGTTGGAGCCGTACTACGACCGCGTCCTTGCCCTCAACAGCGACCAATCCAGCAACCAATCCAGCAACCAATCCAGCAACCAATCCAGCAACCAATCCAGCGACTACCCTGTAGATTCGCTTCCCTTCCCGCAGAAGCACCTGACAGAGCAAGTCGAGGAAGCGATACCGGACGTGGCAGAGAAGCTGTTGAGCGACTATCTGCCCGCGGCGCGGTTGTTGGGCCAGCGCACGGCAGAAGTACATATCGCGCTCTCGCAGGAGTCAGAAGACACAAACCTCGCCCCCGAACCCTTCACCGACTTCTTTCAGCGACCCTTCTACCACGATATGGTCGGCTTGATGGATCGGGAGATTGGGCTGCTGCAGAAGAGCTTGGTCACCCTGCCGAGCTTCGTCAAGCAGGAAGCCCGCCATATGCTCAATTGCGAGGGTGAGCTGCGGGAGTTGTTTCAGCCCTTCCGCGACCAGAAAATCACCGCCATGCGCATCCGCTGCCACGGCAACTACCATTTGAGCCAGGTGGTACGCGCCGATGACGACTTTGCGATTGTCGATTTTGAGGGCGAACCGACCCGTTCCCTCGACGAGCGGCGGATGAAGACCTCTCCCCTGCGCGACATCGCCAGTATGATGCGTTCGTTCTTCTACGCATCGCACGTTTCGCTCCTCAACCGGCTAGAGAAGCACGAGGCGCTGAATCAAGAGGAGGCGCTCCTCCCCTATGCGCACTTCTGGTATACGTGGGTGGCGGTGGGGTTTGTGCAGTCTTATCTCGATACGATCAGCCAATCGCCATTGCTCTTCCAGACGCCGGAGGAGTTCCAAATCTTGCTTGATGCCTATCTCTTGGAGAAGATGCTCTATGAGCTTGGGTTCGAGCTTCGCAACCGGCCATCGTGGGCCATTATCCCACTGAAGGGCGTGCGCCAACTGCTCAGTATGCAGTCGTGTTGCCAAGAAGCCCAAGAAGAAGGCCAAGAAAGCCAAGAAGAAGGCCAAAAAGGCCATCAGCAGACACAAGATACGTAGGTAGGATATTATGCCATCCTTTCGACCTCATCACGCACACACCCTTCCCCCCGCCCCCAACGGCGGTCAACAGCCGTGCCTGTCTGAGCACGCCGACCGATATGCCCATGCACAAGCGCTTGTTCTGCGCTATGGGTGGGATGCGACCGCCTTCCAGATCCTCAACCCAGGTATCAGCCTCTGGTTTAGTGCAGATGGCGAGGCGGTGGTGGGGTATGTGGAGAGCGGGGGCTATCGTATGGTTGCGGCATCCCCCATCTGCCCCCCCGACGCGCTCTCCACCGTGAGTGCGGCGTTTGAGGAGGAGGCCCGCCAAGCAGGGATGAAGGTGTGCTACTTCGGTGTGCAGGAGCGGATGATGGCGATCCTCGCGGCACGCGGCACTTTCTCCCGCCTCCTGCTTGGAGCGCAACCCATCTGGAACCCACATCAGTGGGAGATGGTCTTGTCGCGCAAAGCATCGTTGCGGGCACAAATCTCCCGTTCGCGGAATAAGCAGGTAGAGGTGGTGCGGTGGGGGCGGGAAAGCGCCGAAAATCACCCAGAATTGGAGCAGTGTTTGGCGGAGTGGCTGCATACCCGCGGCCTCCCGCCGATGCACTTCCTCATTGAGCCAAACACCCTCTCTGCCCTGGAGTACCGGCGGGTATATGTGGCGAGCCGCGGCGAGAAGAAAGTCGGGTTTTTGGTTGCCTCGCCGGTGCCACTGCGCAATGGGTGGCTGATTGAGCAGATCATCCGCTGCGACCGCGCCCCCAATGGCACCTCGGAATTGCTCATCAACGCGGCGATGCATGATGCGGCGGCGAGTGGTGCGGACTATGTCACATTAGGGCTTTCGCCGCTCTCACACCGCGCAAAGGTATGGTGCCCACCCCGCCCGCTCTGGCTCAAGATCCTCTTTGCCTGGACGCGGGCACACGGCAGGCGGTTCTACAACTTTGAGGGGCTAGATACCTTCAAGGCCAAGATGCTGCCAGATCGGTGGGAGCCGCTCTACGCCATCACCAACGAACCGCGCCTATCGTGGCACCTCATCTATGCGATTGCAGGGGCGTTCGGCGGGATGTCACCAGTGATATTCGTTGGGCGGGGGCTACTGCGGGCTGCGCGGCGAGAGTGTGTGTGGGCGGGGAAAAACCTATCCCGTACGGCAAAGAAAGTAGGGTTGTGAGAGGGAGGATAGAAGAGGGGAGGGGGTGGTGGGTGTTCGCCTCCCCCCGCCATGATGACAGCGATGGGGGAGGGAAACGACGAGAGTTAGCCGTTGGAGGCTTGATCAGCAAGCTCAAGCGTCCAGCCGGTGCGTTCGGTAAACTGTTTTTTGGCTACGTGAAACAGTGAGTCGTCCCCTTCTCCCTGATAGAACACCACGACCGTCCGCTGCTCACGGTGGATAGCGGGGGTTCGGGTGAGTGTCAGATGGTTTGGCAGTACCTCCTTCGCAGTCGCTATCAATTCAGATTGGTTGGTTTCTGGATAGACGGAGACTTTCCATCCAGTTTTTTGTTCCAAGGCGGCTATCTTGTGGGCATATCGCTCTTTGGCGATGTCGGGGAAGGCAAACCGCAGCAAAATTGAGCGTTCGTCTTGGTAGACACTCACCTTGCCGAGGCCCGATTCCTTGCCCAGGATATCTTGCGCCAACACCACGATATGATGAGGTGTCAGGGAGTTTTCATGGCTGCGCGGTGTGGTGTGCTGCCGCAGTTCGAGTACCCAGCCGGTGCGGGCAGAAAAGGCTTCTTTCGCAGCCTCCTGCTCATACTGCTGAAACTCATACGGTTCTTCATCATCGACAACATACTCCACCTGCATGGTTTGCTCCGCTTGCACAACGTTGGCCTTCACCATGGTGACGTGTGGTGGGAGCACGTTTTGTGCTACTTCCATCAGCGCGCCTTGGTGGTAGTTTTGCGAGATGCTGACAACCACGCCGCGTTCCTCTTCGATGCGGGCAATTGCGTCGCCATATTTCTGTTTGGCGATGTTGGGAAAATAGAACGAGAGCGTGATTTCGCCGGTTTTGGGGTTGATACTCCGCTTGTAGAGATCATCCGGCGTCCCAAGATGCCGCTCCAACGACGCAATGATTTCGGCTTGGTTGGGCGGGAATGGGTTGACAATCGGGCGCTCATCGAGTGGGATCTTCTCCTGCACGCGCTTGCGGGGGCGCAACCGTTGTACGGGTGGCGGCGGCGGGTGGTAGGTACGCGAATTTTGGTCAGGCTCAAAGCGCCGTGGACGTTGCTTTGCCGGGAAGATGTCTTGGAGAGCGGCTTTGTTGCCCTCTTCGCGGAGCCGTGTGTTGACTAGGTGGAAAAACACGCCTCCTGGTGTCCGTCGTCGGCTGCCGTCGAGGGTCATCATCCCGCCCTGTGCCTCAACCTCAAGGGTGCGATTGAGCATCTCAAGCGCAAAGGGCTTGCCAAGATGATCAACAATGCGGGTGATGGTATGGATAGGAGATTGTTGGTTTTCTCCTAGCGAAGTCGCGATGTGGTTTACCACAGTATCGACCTCTGCGTCGGGTGATATGGTGGGTATGCCCTCAGGGGCAGCTGATTTTTGTGGGTTGTCTTGTGGGTTCTCACTCACAAGTGCGAGTCCTTTCCAATTGACGGGGATCCTGCACTATTCAGTGCTAGGCGTAAAAAATGTAACCGAGGTGCAGAATCCGTTGCAGCATCATATGCATTGTTCGCTTTGGACAGAGGGACACCCTGTCCTGGCCTCGTTTCCCTGGTGCTTCGGCTGCGACCCCTATCATAAGGACAACAGTACCACGTTCATAGGTACGATGTAGGTTTTTTGAAGCAAACGACGAGCGCCATTCTTTGTCCCATCCCCAAATGGTTGTCTTTTGTATGTACGTGCAATTTTTTTGCATACCCGCTGCTCTTGTGGTTGCAATTATAGCGCATGTTTGCTCTCTTTTGTAGTGTGTTTGTGGTATCATTTATACCATGGCATCACAACGGCAATCATCATTCATTGTATGCGCGGGGTTGGTCAAGATTTTTCACGTGGCCGACCTCGAAGTTGTCGCGCTCCAAGGCCTCGATCTCGAAGTAGCCAAGGGGGAAATGTTGGCGCTTGTGGGGCCATCTGGCTCTGGCAAATCAACGCTCATGAGCGCGCTTGGCGGGCTTGATCGCCCCACTGCTGGCCGCCTGGACGTTGCTGGACAAAACTTGCTCAAAATGAGCCAGGCCGAATTGACGACCTATCGGCGCGAACAGGTGGGGTTTGTGTGGCAGCAGACAACGCGCAATCTCATCCCCTATCTCACCAGCCGCGAAAATATCGAACTGTTAATGAAGGTGGCAACCAACTCCCAAAACGCTGACCGTTCGCACTCCCCCCGCGAATGGGCGGATGAGCTGCTGGACGCGGTGGGGATGGCAGACTACGCACATCACACCCCCTCACACCTCTCTGGCGGGCAACAGCAACGTATCGCAATTGCGTGTGCATTGGCCAACAAGCCCACAATCCTCTTGGGCGATGAGCCAACCGGCGAGGTTGATTGGGCCACGGCACAGCGCATCCTCGCCCTGCTGCGCGATATACGCGAACGCTATGGGCTGACGATTGTGCTTGTCACCCACGACCCGCGGGTCGCGGAACAGGCCGACCGCGTGATCGCCATCCGTGATGGGCAAACAAGCACGGAGATCATCCACACCGAAGATAGCCTAGATGATGATAGCTCATCTCCCGCCTCCGGCTCTTCCTCCCCCCGCTCGTTTGAGGAGCTAGTTGTGCTAGATAGCGCGGGCCGGTTGCAGCTCCCCAGCGAACAGCGCGCACTTGCGAGGATAGGCCGACGGGCGCGGGTTGAGTTGGTCGATGATGGTATTCTCATCCGGCCAGGCGACGACGACCTCCTTGGGCAGCAGTTGGGGGCATCAGGCTCCCCGCTTGCGGCGGGAGGCGGTGCTGACCCCACTCATCCCCACCACAGCCTCTACGATGATGAACCCCCTACTCAGCACGCTGCCTCCTCTCGCATTCGACGGTGGTGGCAACGGCTTCGGGGGCAGTAGGTGGTCTTGTGGCAGGGGAATGTTCGGGTGTGCGCTATTTTGGCATGGTACGTTCAAGCGCCACGGCGACAAGCCGCGCTAATCCTTGTGCCAACGATGTCAGACGGCTGCTCAACGGCACAAGCGGCGTGCGGTACCCCAACGTGAGGAGACCAAGCGCTTGCGCCTCATACTTGATAGGAATGAGCACCAACCCGCGTAGCCCGTGCCGTTCCGCATAGATCGGCAAGGCATTGGGCTGTTTGCGCAGGTCGCGGAGGGAGTAGGGTTGTGGGTCTTCAAGCACCAGCTCTAAGATGGGTGTTTCTTGCAAGACCAATGGCGGCTCCCCTTCCACCGACTGCGGCCCTATCCGCGAGCCAATGTGCACCGGCGCAAACTTGCCCTCATCCTCATCCTTCCACATATACACCGCTGTCCAATCGCAGTTGAAGAGCCGCAGGGCGAGGTTGTTGAGCGTGCCGAGGATATCCTCCAAATTACCCTTCGTACGAAGTTCGCCCGCAAATTGGAAAAGCGTATTGGCGACATCTTCCGACTCTGCCTGCTGCCGCCGGAGCCAGGTGGTTACAATGGGGCCGCTGAGCAGATCGGCGTTCGCCTGCAACAGCATCTGCATCGGTTCGAGTACCATGTTTGCGGCAATGTAGCCGACCAGGCCAAGCAGCGTATCTTCGCCCTCTATCGGCGCAAGCGAGATGGCCATTCCTTCGGGGAGGAGGATGAGTGGTTCGGCCTCTTTGCTCTCCAAAATCAGTCCATCTTCACGGATCGCCCGCTCCAGCAGCTCATTCTCTTCGGTGATGGCGCTGGTGCTGCAGCCCTGAGGCAAGCGCGAGCCACTTGGCGTCAGCATCGCCTGCTCATTTGAGCGTAACCAGACCACCGCGCCAGTGAGCGGGAGTTCATCAAGACACATTTGAAGATTTTCATTCAAGAGCGTGTGGAGGTCGGCCGTGGTTGTATTCAAGTGTGCAAGCGAACAAAGCACCTCGAATAGGGTATCGGTATCGGGCATGGTTACTTCAGACATGACATGTTGCTCCACTGACTATGTGCAAACCATTTTTCTTTTGACCAAGATCAACACTATCTGTTTGGCTCATTGATTGGCGGGGAGAGAACAACCAGGCACCGGAGCTGGTATCACCTCAACACGTTGAAAATCAAGCATACCTAATATCTGTTCCATCGCTCGTTGGCCATCAATAGTTGCACGTTCCAATACTCCCCCTTCGCAGGCGGCCTGCAAAATTTGAGATTCGGCTGCTTGCCGCGCCACGGTTTCAAGATCTTTGTCGGTGGGGGCAAACAGCCCTTGCTCTCGGTCATACACCCGTGTTTTTTGGTTATCCAGCGCCGTGTGGAAGATCTGGGCGGGCGGGAGATGGACAGTAAGGACGGTGCCATCCTCCGAAACCACGATCTGGTTTGCCTGAAGCGTGCTCAAATCGATCCCCGCGATAACCTGTCCGTGGGCCACGAGCAACAGCCTATCGCCAAACAGCAGATCTTGAAACGCATTCCCCTCATGCCCGGCTTCTATGACTTTCTCAACGGTGTAGGATGTCGTTTCAAGGCGATTGAGCTGCTGGATACGGTGGATGACGGCAGGGGTATCGGCACGGATGGTCGTTGGGGGAGCGCCAAAGAGCGTGGGGAGGTTGAACTGCGGGAAGGTTGACCCCAACCACTGCTGTACCCCCGGCATGCTTGTCAGTTGCATCCAGATGAAGAGCAGCACGGCGACGCTCCCCACCACCGCAACGACCGTCCGCAAGCACCCCAAGCGATCATCAAGGTCTTCGGGGTAGTACCCCACTGGATAGCGGTCGTGGGCGGGGGCAAACATCTCCTCATCAACCGGCTCTGCAAAGCTATCGTCTATTTCTTCGCCGCGCGAGCGCCGGAGCCGTTGCTCCATAATCGTCTCGTGGTGGCGGCGTGATTCCTTCGTCATACTTTCACCCCCGTATGGATAGCAACCGCTCCAAGGCTCAACAGCCGATAGTGGACATTGTGCCAGCCGCTTTCCTCCATCATCGCGGCGATTTTGCGGGGCGAGGGAAAAGCCCGCGCCGACTGATCGAGGTAGACGTAGGCGCGCCGGTTTCCGCTGATGCGCTCGCCAATCCATGGTACCACGATGTCAAGGTAAACCCGATGGCCAAACTGTAGAATGGGGTTTTCCGGGTGCGCCACCTCCAAACAGGCGATCATCCCTTGCGGCTTGCATACGCGGTGCATCTCTCGGAACGTCGCGGTGATATCCGTGACGTTGCGCAGCGTAAACCCCGTCGTAATCGCATCGAAGCTGTTGTCGGGGAAGGGCAGATGAAGGGCATCGCCCCCAATGAACGACGCCACACACCCTTTCCGTCCTTCTTCGGCGCTTTCTGGGCCGCTCTCTGGGCCGCTCTCTGGACACAGATTATCGAGCTTTGATGCGCCTTCCTGCATCATGGGGAGGCAGAAGTCAACCCCGACAACCCTCCCCTGAGGCATCCACGCCGTGAGGAGGGGGATAAAATCTCCGGTGCCGCTGCCCACATCAAGCGCATTGCCGTTGTAGGGCGGCGCAACCAGCTCTACCGCCAACTGCCGCCACCAGACATCCATCCCAAAGGTCATCGCCCGATTGGCAACGTCATACGTCGTGGCGATGTGCGAGAACATCTGCCGGACGTAGGTGGCTTTTTCGTGGGTGGTTGGGAGGACGTTTGTCTCTCGTCTCATAGCGTGTCTCAAGATTATCTTCCCCGATAGCGATTCAGTTCATAGATGAGCCGTAACCCTTCCAACGTCAGGAATGGCTCAACCACCGTGATAGCATCTGTTTCGCGGGCAATCACATCGGCCATGCCGCCGGTGGCGACCACCGTACACTGCTCACCCAATTCGTGCTCAATGCGCGCCACAAGCCCTTCTATCAGGCCGGTATAGCCCAAAATAAGCCCCGACTGCATATAGTGCATCGTGTTTTTGCCAATGACCTGCGGTGGGCGGCTCAGCTCGACGTGGTAGAGGCGCGCCGCCGAGCGGAACAATGCTTCCGCGCTGATTTGCACGCCGGGGGCAATCGCCCCGCCAACATAGCAGCCTTCGCCAGTGACCACATCAAACGCCGTTGCCGTGCCGAAGGCGACAGAAATCACCGGCCCGCCATAGCGGCGGTAGGCCGCAAGGCTATTGGTGATGCGGTCGGCCCCCAACTCATATGGCGTTTCGACATCGTAGGTAAGGCCTGTTTCCACGTCAAGGCCCGCGACAATCGGTTCTACATCGAGGTAGCGGCGGGCAAGATCGGTAAATTCAGAGTTGAGCGGCGGGACGACGCACGAAATCGCACATCCCGTGACATCAAACCTATCGAACCCCGCCATCGCAAACAAATTTTGCACCAATACGGCATATTCATCGGCAAGTTTGAGCCGTTCGGTGACCACCCGCCAGTGGTGAATGAGGCGATCTCCCTCATACACCCCCATTTTGATGTTCGTATTCCCAATATCTATCGTCAGAAGCATAAAAGATTAGGTGTACTATTTCTGTTTTTCAGCAAAAAACCACGTCCGAAGCTCTTCATGGCTGCGCGCCGCCCCCAAAGCAACCATCAGCTTGATGCGTGTCTTCGTACCATTGAGGTTGTGCACCAGCAAGACACCAAGCCGCCGCAGGTCGTGATATGCGCCCACATAGCCGTGTTCATCGCCCAGCCCCCCCATAGGGCAGCGGGACGTGATCGCAATCGTCGTGCGGCGGGAGAGGGCTTCGTTGATAACCGGAATCCACCATGGCGGCACGCGCCCACTTCCAAACACCTCTAGCACAACCCCTGCCGCCCCAAGCTCACCGCTGCACCGCAACAATCGCGCATCGCACCCTTGGGTCAGCCGAATGAGATCGACCGATTCTTCGAGGCGTGAGCAGGGGATATGGTGGCGGGCAAGGGGACGGTGGAAGATGGTCACCCGTTGGTTTTCCACCCGCCCAACCGGCCCTCCCATCAATGAGGAGAGCGGTTGCAACCCGTGCGTGCTGATATGCTGCACTTCGCTTGCGGCGTAGATCTCTTCTTGGAAGACCACCAGCACGCCAAGATTACGGGTTTCTGGCGCAGCCGCAACGCGAATAGCGCTCGCCAGGTTGGCGATGCCATCGTAGAATAGGCCGCTCACGTGGCGGGTTGACCCCGTCACGACGACGGGCTTGGCGCTGTTGAGCGTTAAATCGAGCAGGTAGGCGGTTTCTTCCAGCGTATCTATCCCATGAGTAATCACCACGCCGTGGATTTGCGGATCCATGAGGGCAGACTCTACCCGCTGCGAGAGCTTTAGCCCATCCACCGGCGTAAAATGGCTGCTGGGGATGTTGGAAAACTCTTCAAAGGTTGGCTGCACGTTGTCGCGGGGGAGAAGCGCAAAAAGATCATCCCCCTTGATGACCGGCACCGCCCCGCCAACAGTGGGGGCCTTTTTCATAGCGATGGTTCCATCGGTTGAAAGGACAAGTATCTGTTTCATGGGTAAACCTGCTAGCGGAAGAAGCCTAACGGCCCAAAGAACTGAATTTGGCCATGTGCTGTTGGAATATCCCTTGTCATTGTACCACGTCCCGATCTTCTTTTGTGTACTGGTTTTGTGTATTGGTTTGATGTTTGGCTCATGGCAAAAAGACGTAGCGGGTTACCATCGTTGGCATGCACAAGAGGAATACCGCCACCCCCGCCACCGCCATCGCCTTCGCCATCAGTGGGTTGCGGGCCGCGAGTGCTCGCCATAGCTCGCCGCAGAGAAGCGCCAACGGCGGGAAAATTTGCAGCATGTAGCTTGCCTTGATGGTATCGCCTTTGTGCGGGACGGGGTAGGAAATCAGAAACCAGAGGTATCCCGCCAATGATGTTGCGATAATCAGCGTCAGGAAGGCCAATGCGAGTGTTCGTGTCGGAGGTGATATCGGATGTGTCGTCGAATCGCCGCCATTGACGACACTATTGACGACACCATGCACATTGGTATTGCCACCTTGCCTCTTTTTGCCCCTCCACAGAGCGGTAAACACGATGTATGTATCATCAACGACAGCTTTGACACCCATCAGCAACGCCATACAACCAAATAGCGTCGGTATGAGCGCCGCCATATTCACCATGCCAAGGTATGGGGCCATCGTCTCGACGTTGCTGATGCGGTCATCGAAGCCGCGGCGCGGCGCGCAGCCCGTCACCGAGAAGTAGCACCAATAATCGCCCCACACCTCGCTCAGGAAGACAGGCACAAGCTCATTGGTGAAGGAGGGCCGCACAGGATGGCGTATGAGCGCTTCGCCTCCAAGGCCGGTGTAGAAGCTCAACGGCTGATTGCCAAGCGAAAAATGCTCTTCCGGCTGCCGGTTGAAGGCCGTTATGGTGCCATAGCGCAGGTGGAGAGTAACATAGAACCACCCGCCAATCAGCGCCGCAACGATACTCGCCCCGCCTACGATAGACAGCATCGCAAAGCGGTCTGGCCACCGCCAGCGGTCGAGAAGCCATCGCACGGCAAGCCACCCCAACGGCGGCAGGAAGAAAAACCCCCATTGCCGACTCAAGAGCAGTAAGCCAAGCATCACCCCCAATGGCAAGATATATCGCCATCGGTTGGGGGATGTGGGTTGGTTGAAGAGCAGACGCAAAGTGAAAAGCAGGACGAGGACGATGATACAGACGAGAAATGGCTCTCCACGCACAAAGGCAAAGGTTTTGTAGTAGACAGGCAGCATCCCAAGCGCTCCCAACACCACCCGCTTATACCCCGCGTCGTTTGGGGCGAAGAGATGGCTTATCGCCACCAACCCCCACGTCGTCCCCAGCGAGAGGGGGATGTTCTGTAGTTGGGCGACCTTCCCCGCCACAACAAGGCAAGGCGGGATGGCGGTGATGCCCCACCCCTCGCCAATGCCCGCGGCGGTGCACCACGGGGCAATTAGGTGGTGAGCGATTGCGCCGGTGAGATAGGGGAGCGGCGGCAGGAAAAATTCTTTGGTATCGGCGGCAGTCGGGAGGCGAAACTCGGCTAAGGCTTGCACATACCGCAAATGCGCCACCGCATCATAGCCAATCATGGGGTGGTGCAGCACCACATTGATGCTCACAAGCACATTCATCAGCAGGAAGAGGAGGAGGAGTGGCCTATCGTGGTGGCCATTCACCATAAATGGGCGCAGAAAAGAACGAAAACCAGCCAGCCACACGCGGCGAATGGTTGTTAATGCATTCAATGCACGGCGCACGCCTTCCACCTACGTCTCCACACCCGGCCGGAAGGTAGCCTGGTGTTTGGTGATTTGCTGGCGGAGTTTGTCGATTGCTCTTAAGGTCTCCCTGTCGGGGCCAAGGCGGGCAAGATGATGCTTTTTCTGCGCAAGTTCGGCGCATAACTGGAAGAGGTGGTGGGTTGGGCCATATGACTCTTTGAAAGGTGACCAAAATCGCATAACAATGCGCTTCCCCACCGTCTGGACAAGCTCATACTGCTCTTGCGTAATCAGCCCGCTCTCAACCTCCTCCTTGAGGTAGTGCCGTATCCACTTGCGCTCGCGCACAATCGCCCAAATAATCACCCCAAAGACCACCAGCCAACTCGTCCAATCGACCAAGATAGTCACGACCAGCCCGCCAAGTTCAGCCATAGCTATGAGCACCGTGGCGAGGGTATTGTGAAGGCTATGGGTAAGGATAGCAAGGATGAGACCGATAAGCGGGGCCATCACCTTGACGATGCGGTTGTGGGTATTACGAGCCATCGCAAGCCCAATACCGATAAATGCCGTGAAAACGGGGTGATTCCACCCGCCGATGATGACACGCAATAAAAAGAGCACCAGTAACCCTATATCGCCCCCGCTCTCATAGCCCATGAAGAGGTAGAGGACGTTTTCGGTCGCGGCAAAGCCAAGCGCCGTAATACCCGCATAGACAATGCCATCAAGAATGGTATCAAACTCGTCGTGGAAACGCCAAAAGACGATCAAGACCGCCAGCCCTTTGCTGATTTCCTCGACGATAGGGGCAAACACCGTCGCGCTGGCAAGGTCGGATAAGGCTTCGTCGCCGGTAAGCGCATAAAATCCCCCTTCGAGCACCACCGTGCCAATTATCGCGATAATCACCGCGACAAATGCTCCCCACACGAACGAACCAACCAGAAGATGCTTTGGTTCCCTCTCATAGTGGTCGATCCAATAGATGATCCACGCATACCCAAATGCCGGAAGGAAACTCAGCAGAACAATGATAAGAAATGCCACGACATCATTTCCTAGCCTGGTATTCCAGGGCTGTAAACAGTTTTATTTCGCATAAGGTAGCCCCATGTGGCGGGTAGTGTAGCATACCCCTACCGCTTTGACAAGAGATATATGAGGGCAGGCAGAAGATATCTACAATGGGAGGGAGGTATCACTCTCATCGTCAACAATCAGGCGGAGGTTGGGGATGTTGGGTGGTACATCAAACACCATCGCACACACTTGGGGCGTGTCGGGGTGGAGGTGCATCCCCGTACACTGCATCGACTCGGAGATGCGCGCAATCACGTCATACGTCTGGATGGGGGCGATGCGCCGGTCGCCTTCGCCCGCCACCAACGGATCTTCATACTCACACGGATCCTCCTCCAAACAGACGGTCTGGATGCGGACATAGAGGTATGAGCCTTCCGACGCCGTGGTCGCAGAGAAGGTTTCGGTGGCGGGGAGGGTCTCTCCGCGGTCTTCCGTGCTGATGAGTGTCCACCTAATGCCTTGTGCCTCGACCGATGGCTGCTCTTGAAACGCCTCATTGCTACCCGTGATCGGGTTTTGTATCAACATCCACGTGAATGCCGCCGCGGCCAATAGCATCAGGAGCAGTACCCCCATTCGCACCAATGCCCCGCGCCACATCTCTTTGAGGTCGTAGAGGTTGGGGATACTGAGGGTGAGGGAGAATAATTCGCGTTCTTCCTCTTCCTGCTCATCCGAATGCAAGAGCAAGTAGTTAAGCTCTTCAAGGCTATCGGCACTTAACGGCTCCCCCGGCATATAACTGTGTTCTATGTGCCGTTGGGCAGGGGTGGCCTTCTCCAAGGAGAGATGTGGCTCCTCTTGGGGAGGCTGTTCTGCCGCGGGAGCGGGTTGCTCCTCTTGGAGAGGCTGTTGTGCCGGTTGCTCTTGGGGTGCGGTCTTTTCCAGAGAGACGGGTTGCTCTGCCGGTGGTGCGGGTTGCTCCTCTTGGGGAGGCTGTTGTGCCGGTTGCTCTTGGGGTGCGGTCTTTTCCAGAGAGACGGGTTGCTCTGCCGCG
>CAZGLO010000001.1:101537-117907 GCA_964526735.1 uncultured Chloroflexaceae bacterium
GCTCCTCTTGGGGAGGCTGTTCTGCCGGTTGCTCTTGGGGTGCGGTCTTTTCCAGGGAGACGGGTTGCTCTGCCGCGGGAGCAGGTTGCTCCTCTTGAGGTGGCAGAGGAGGGGTATTGACTGAGTTTGTTTGCGGGGCAGGTTGTTCCGCCTCCCGCTCTTCCGATGGTTCGATGGCGGCAGTATGGGGTTGTCTCCCCACATTATTGGTTTCTTGGGGAGGTTCAGTTTCTTGTTTGGGTCTACTCTTACCGATCCACGATGAATACCATGTGTTCTCAGCATGCTCAGTTTGGGATGCTATTCGTTTGAGAGATGGGTGCTCAGGGTTGATCATGCGAATCCGTTCTATACACTCTTGCTGCTCTTGCTCATCGGTGGTGGCCCAAGAAAGCCAAAGCCAGAACCGCTCATCGTAGGGTTCTTGGTCTACCACTTGGCGCAACATTTCCCGCGCACTTGCCGTATCACCCTTTTGCAGTGCAACCATCGCTTTTTGGGCTTGTTCGGGAACGGGAAGAACCAAGGTTCTCTCATGTTCATCGGGTCGTTTCAAGGAAGTATTCCTGTTGTTTTCTGCATCTACCTCGCTGCATAGACTGCAATTGGTGTGGAAGAGGGCCTAGGTACTACGCTTCACAACAAGGAAAATCGCTACCTGTATGCCAAGTGGATATACACGCGGTTGCACAGCGGAGTCCATTATACACGCGACTACCCCCATTTGGTATGCTCTGGTATGACCGTGTGGCAGGTTGGCGGTGTTTTTTGGACACGCTCTGAATCTATGCTATCATAGAGCGACGAAGGCAGTGCATTGCTTGCTAGGCCAACTCATCATGACGAATTGTAGGTGGTTTGTACAACTGGTGTCGATTCTGTTTATCCTCCTGGCGCTGCTTGTTTCCCCAGCCGTCGATGCCCAGGAGAATCAGCCGTCCCATGGCTCTATCTACCAGGTTCACATTGATGGAATCGTTACCACCATCACCACGCACTATCTCGAACGCGCGCTTGACGTTGCAGAGGCCAACAACGCAACCGCTCTGCTCATCCGGGTGGCGAGCGAGGGGGCGGTTTTGCGTGTGCTTCCGTCGATAGCGATGCCCATTGCTGATGCAACCATCCCCGTCGTTGTATACATTTCTCCAGCCGGTACCGAGTCGGGCGCAACGGGAGCATTTCTCCTGAGTGCGGCGCATATCGCTGCAATGGCTCCGCAGACCAGCTTCGGCACCCCAACTTCCTTGGCAGCAGTTGATCAGCTCCTATCCCAACAAACGCAACAACGCCTCGCGAATAGCGTTGCGCAACAGCTTCGGGAGTGGAATGAACGTCAAGGCCGCAATGGCGACTGGGTCGATCAAGCCGTACAAGATGGGATAGTGCTTACGAATGAACGTGCTTTTGCTACTAATCCTCCAATGGTCAATCTCGTCGCGCAGGACACCGACGCCCTGCTGATGCGGCTTGAGGGGCAGGTGGTGACCCTCGCCAACGGCACGGATGTCACCCTTCACACGCTTGGCCGCACCGCCACCCCCATTGAGCCAACCATGTGGGAGCAGCTCTTGCTGTGGTTGAGCGATCCGACCACCGCCTTCCTGCTGCTTATCTTCGCTTCGCTCGCCCTCTACGCAGAGCTTCTCCAGCCGGGGGTCGGGGTGTTTGCGGTTATCGCTCTCATCTTGTTTGCGGGGGCACTTGTCGGGTTGGTTGTCCTCCCGATCCGCTGGTTGAGCTTGGTCGGTCTCTTGCTTGCGATTGCCCTCTTTGCTATCGATCTCTTTGTGCCAACCTTTGGAGGTCTTACCGTGGTGGGGTTAGTGCTACTTGTTATCAGTTCTTTTACTTTGATTGACACCGCCCAAGCGCCAAATGTCATGGTGGCATTGTGGGCGATTTTGCTGGTGGTATTTACCGTCATCGCTTTTGCAGCCGTGGCGGTCTGGCTCCTTCTCCGGCTGCGCAACCGGCCCGTCTCCACCGGCCAGGAGGGGTTCGTAGGCAAGATGGCGCACGTGCGCAAGCGGCTCGACCCCGAAGGAATGGTCTTTGTGGAGGGGGCATTGTGGCGGGCTATCTGTGAAGACGTTCAACACGCCACGCAACAGCCAATTGAGCAAGATGAGTGGGTGCGAATCGTCGCGGTGCAAGACCTGCGGCTGATTGTCCAACGCACTCAAATTACCGGGGCACAGCCCTACACGATTTCGAGTGAACGCGAGGAATTTTAGCGTATGTATCATCAGAAAGGTAGGGGGTTGTCATGGGAGGATTAGGAAATTTCGGTACCGGGTGTTTTTTTATTTTCGGGTTCATCGCCGTCATCATTCTCCTGTCGTCCATCAAGATTGTGCCAGAGTATGAGCGCGGGGTTATTTTCCGGTTGGGACGGTTGATCGGCCCGCGCGGGCCCGGGTTGTTCTTTGTCGTACCGATTTTGGAGCGGATGATCCGCGTCGATCAGCGTATCATCACCGCCGACGTCCCCTCACAAGAAGTCATTACCTGTGATAACGTCACGATACGCGTCAATGCGGTCATCTATTTTCAAGTCCTCGACCCCAATGACGCCGTCACCAAGGTAACTGACTACGGACGGGCGACGATGCAGATTGCCCAAACCACGCTGCGGAGCGTCGTTGGGCAGTTCGACCTCGATGCGCTCCTCGCCCAACGAGATGTCGTCAACCAACGGCTGCAGCAAATCATTGATGAGCAGACCGAACCGTGGGGTATCAAGGTTACGATTGTAGAGCTGAAGGACGTTGAGTTGCCCTCCACGATGCAACGCGCGATGGCCAAGCAAGCCGAGGCCGAGCGGGAGAAGCGTGCGAAGGTTATCCACGCCGAAGGTGAGCTACTAGCGTCGGCGAAGTTGAGCGAAGCCGCCAATATCATTGCCCGTGAGCCGGTGACGCTCCAACTGCGCTACCTCCAAACGCTTACGGAGATATCAGTCGAGAAGAACAGTACGATCATCTTCCCGCTGCCGGTCGATACGCTTCGGCCATTCATGGGCAATATCGCCAAGATGAGCGAGGAGATCACCGCTCTGGGTAGTGTGGACAATTCTACTGTCTCATTGGAGAAGACAGCGGAGGAATTGACCCAATCTGAACAGAAGCCCGACGAACACAAGCAATAAGCCGCATATTCTTGTCGGAAGGGGTTCGCAGGTTTTCCCCACCAAAAACCTGCCCTGTCAATATCATCATCATTCGGTACGTTTAAACACATTTAGCACATTTACGTACATTCAAAAAGAAAGAACGGTACGTATCAATAATGGGCGCACTATTCGCAAATAAAACCCATGCCGGAGTCTTTGCGTATGCGAGCAGCCACCGCCACTGATTATCTTAACTGACTATCAACTGACTATCTTACTCGTCATGTTTTCGTCATGTTGGCTTGGCACCGTCTCCCAGCAGCGCGCAAGTAGGCTATCTTTCTGCGCCCGTTTCTTGCAAACGTTGTTGTGGTTTGTGGTCACTAGACTGGACTTGTGCATGCATGCTATTGCACCTCGCCTTCGTGTACTCTTGCTCGCGTTGTTTGGTATCTATATCTTTGTGTATCCGTGGTCTATCCTGCTCGTGTCGTTAGATTGGGTGCCGGTGTGGGGCGTGTGGATGGGGAGTGCCTTGCTCATCCTCCAGGGGACGATGATGGGGCTATGGCTTATCGCCAACCATGGCCGTTATGGCGCACTTATCACCTTTCTCATCCTCTTTTTGTCGTGGGGGATAGAGCATATCGGCGTGACGACCGGCTTTCCCTTTGGAGCCTACCACTACACCGATGTCCTCTCGCCAAAGGTGATTGGTGTCGTGCCGATGGCTATTCCATTTGCGTGGTTATTGGTTGTCCCTGCCGCGGTGGGGATGACTGACCGGCTGCTTGGCCTTTGCCCCACGCACATGTCTCCTGCGCCCTCGTCTAAGAGCCACATCCCTCGTATGCTGATGAAGATTTTTGGGGCGGCATCGTTTACCGTGCTGCTTGATGTGACCATTGAGCCGGTGGCGGTGCATATCAACGGCTATTGGACGTGGAACTCGATTGAAGGTGGGTTTTATGGCGTCCCCTTGTCAAACTTCGCTGCCTGGTGGGTGACTAGCATGGTGCTGGTTGCGATGCTGGTATGGTTGCGGCGGTTTTCCGGCAGTACTATCGCTCCCGCCTCTCCTCAATCGGCTACCAATGTCGCGGCACAGACCAAACTCTCCCCCAAAGAGGGATATCGCTTTATTCCCCATACCGATGCCGATACTCATACCGCGGGGACAAACACCCATATGATTGCATGGTTGCCACCGGCCTTATACATGCTGAACCTGACGATGTTTGTGCTGGTGAATGTTGCCCATGCACAAATCATCGCCGCCTTGATTGGCGGAATGATCCTCTGCTATCTTGCCTTCGACTGGTTTAAGCCGGTGATAAAGGTGGGGGTGAAGCCCGCACTGCGGCGAATTACAGGGGTGGCGCGCAATCAGCGGCGGCGGCAACGTGAGACCTAATGCGAAACCTAATGCGAGACTTATAGAGAAAGGAAGAATATGGCACGAACCATCGTTCAAACAGAAGAAGCCCCCGCAGCCATTGGCCCCTATTCCCAGGCGCTCTGCGTTGACAACTTCATCTTTGTGTCGGGACAAATCCCGCTTGACCCCGCCACCGGCACGCTGATCGATGGGGATATCACGGCGCAAACGCATCAAGTGCTGCGGAATGTCCAGGGTGTCCTGCGCGGGGCGGGAAGCTCACTGCAGGAAGTGGCCAAAACAACGGTATTTCTGACTGATATCAACGACTTTGCGACGGTGAACGCCATCTACGGGGAATATTTTTCCGATGCACCTCCGGCGCGGTCGGCGATGCAAGTGGCCGCGCTTCCCAAGGGGGCGCAGGTGGAGATAGAAGCGATTGCGGTGCGAACCACCGGCAAGACAAGTGGGTAGAGAACACTCCATGGAAGAGACAGACGAGCAATCACAGCGGAAACGACGAGCACGGCGGCGCAAAGAGAGCAAACCGACCCTTTCCAAGCTATCCACATCATCAACGCACTCGTCGTCGAAAAGCACCACCAAGCGCAGCCGAACAACAAGTAATAAAGCCTCGTCATCCACATCAAATACATCGGCCTCTTCGGCCACTGGGAAGGGCAATACCCACTCATCGACCAATGAAGACTTGGTCAACCCAGAGTGGCGGACACCACGCAAGACCGCTCAACGTGGACGGCGTTCTTTGCCTTCCTTTTTGCCTTCCTCACCGCAAGAGATCCAGTTATGGCTGCAACAGGGAGGATGGCGTATCGTCGCCGGAGGAGCTGTCTTGTTCTTGGTGATGGTCGTCGTGGTGCTTTCGCTTGGCCGCGATGGGCAAACAGGGAGTTCTCCCGAAATGGGGAACAACGGTGCTGCAAATACCAATATCCCGACCGCTCCACCTCCTCCCACTCCCGTGCCGCAGCCAACAGTCTTTGTGGTACGCGGGACAGGGCAAGCGGGGCTGATCTTGCGTGCTGACCATTCAGCGACCAGCGCTGTGCGGGAGTCGTTGGTTGATGGTACTCGCGTTGAGCAGATTGGTGAGGATGTGGTGGGAACCAACTATGTCTGGCGTCCGGTGCGCACGCCGAGCGGGGTAGAGGGGTGGGTGGCGGTTGATTGGCTCGAACCGGCTCCCTGAGGCCAGCGAGTTCATTCCCCCCACCCACTCCCTCTGGCTCTCTCTGTTCTAGGGGGTAGCGACAGAGTTGTTTTCCCCGTCTGACGATGGTGGTAAAGGCTCTGGTGGCTGTGTCGTGGACTCTTCGGCAGGCTTTTGCGGGGCCTTGCGGGTGGTTTGCCGCCGCGGTGGTTTTTTCGGCTCTTCAGCCACCAACGCGACCCGTAGCACATCTTCCATCCGGTCGGCGTAATAAAATGTCACCTTGCGCCGCACAGATGAGGGCACATCCACCAAATCGCGCTCATTCTTCTTCGGGATAATGATGGTCTTAATCCCCGCGCGGTAGGCCCCAATCACCTTTTCCTTGATCCCCCCAACCGGCAAGACCCGCCCACGTAGGGTAATTTCGCCAGTCATCGCCACTTCACGCCGCACCAACTGCGCCGTAAACGCAGAAATGAGAGCGGTTGCGATGGTGATGCCCGCTGAAGGGCCATCCTTCGGCACCGCACCCTCGGGAACGTGGATGTGGATATCCTCTTTGTCGAACCGCTTGGCAGGGATGTTGAGCCGCTTGGCGTTGGAGCGGGTGTAGGAGAGCGCCGCCTGCGCAGACTCCTGCATAATCTCGCCAAGTTGCCCCGTAAGCATCAAATTGCCCTTCCCCTCCATCAGGGTAATCTCAATGGGCATAATATCGCCACCATTGCTTGTCCATACCATACTCGTCGTGACGCCCACTTCGTCGCACTCTTCGGCAATGCCGTAGGAGTAGCGCGGCGGGCCAAGATACTTCATCACAAGCGACGGCGTGGCGACACGCGGATGACGGCGGTTTTCGGCAATACGACGGGCCACTTTGCGGCAGATAGAGCCTATCTCACGTTCAAGGTTGCGCACACCAGCTTCATAGGTGTAGGCCGAAATGAGATGCTGCAGCGAATTGTCGTTGAAGCGGATGGTATTTGGCTTGAGGCCATTGGCCTTCCACTGCTTCTGGATGAGGAATTGCCGCGCAATCTGGACTTTTTCTTCTTCCGTATAGCCCGAAATCTCGATCACCTCCATACGGTCAAGCAGTGCGTAGGGAATGGAATCGAGGACGTTGGCGGTGGTGATGAAGAATACCTTGCTGAGGTCGTAAGGAACATCAAGGTAGTGGTCACCAAAGGTGTCATTTTGCTCAGGATCGAGGACTTCTAGCAGCGCGGAGGAGGGATCACCACGGAAGTCGCTGCCGAGCTTATCCACCTCGTCAAGCATGAAGACGGGGTTGGCGGTTCCGGCCTCCTTCATCGTGCGGACGATGCGGCCCGGTAATGCGCCAACATAGGTACGGCGGTGGCCGCGTATCTCTGCTTCATCGTGGACGCCGCCAAGCGATAAGCGGACAAAATTACGGCCCAGGGCTTCGGCGATGCTCTTGCCAAGACTGGTTTTCCCCACTCCCGGCGGCCCAACAAAGCACAAAATAGGCGATTTGAGGTCGGAGCCAGCAAGGTAGCGCGCCGCCATAAATTCGAGAATGCGCTCCTTGACCTTGGGCAAGCCATAGTGGTTGCGGTCGAGAACGTGAGCCGCTTGGCGGAAATCGTGAGTATCTTCGGTAAATTCCGTCCACGGCAGATCGAGCAGCCAATCGATATAGGTGCGCACAACAGAGTATTCAGGCGCGGCGATTGGCATCATCTCAAGCCGCTCAAGCTCATCAACCGCTTTGGCCTGGACGGCTTCAGGCATCCCGCGGGCAATAATGCGTTCGCGAAGCTGGATAATCTCGCGCTGGACGGGATCCATCTGGCCCAATTCGCGTTGAATGGCCTTCATCTGCTCGCGGAGGAAGAATTCGCGTTGACTACGGTCAACTTCCTTTTGCACCTGGTTGTGGATGCGGCTTTCCAGCTCCAAAACGTCAAGCTCTTGCGTGAGCATCACGCTTAACCGGCGCAACCGTTCTTCTGGGTCGAGCGTTTCGAGGATCTCTTGTCGGCGCGGGACATCGAGCGGCAAGGTGGAGGCGATTAGGTCAGCGAGCCAGCCCGGCTCCTCAACATTCATCGCCATAATGTAAGAATCGTCCGGCAGCGTGCGGCTCAAGCGGACGACTTTCTCAAACAGCGAGAGCACCGCCCGCATCATCGCCTCGACCTCAAGCGAACGGTCTTCTTCGGTGTAGAGCGGCGTTGCGCGTGCGACGAGGTATGGCTCGGTTTGAACGTGCTCGGTAATGCGCATCCGGCGTTGGCCCTGCACGACGATGCTGGTTGTACCGTCGGGCATGCGCAAGACTCGTTGCACGGTTGCCTCTACCCCAATCGTGTAGAGGTCTTGGTACCCGACTTCCTCCACGTCGGGGTCGCGTTGTGTCACCGCCAATACTGTCCGACTCCCCATCATGGCCTCTTCAATCGCCGCGACCGATGGCTCACGGCTCACAAAGAGTGGTGCCAGCATATGCGGAAATAGGACAGTATTAATGAGTGGGACAATGGCGATGTCGCACTCTTGTTGGTGGTCTTCTTCTTGCTTCAGTCGCTGATTGGTTGGAAAGTCAAAGAGTATCAGAGGTTCTTCAGACATCGAAGCTCCGTGACAACTCCCAAATCACTAAGATTTGGGCTTCTCAGACCACCACCCCCAGCGGGTGGTTCATGTCTGAAGGCGGTGCCCCCGCCCTATAAAACATAGCACTTCGCTTCCCCTCTTTCAGGCGATTATCAGGCAGTTGCCGGGCAATTTTGCACACGTCACCTACCACACCCCCCAGGGAAGCAAATCCTGTACCAAATACGGGATACGTGGCCTACAGGATAACATACCCGTACCAGTATCGCAAGGGCGAACACCGTGGGACGGCGAAGACCGTGGGACAATGATCATTTGCAGCTGGGGAGTTGTATGTGGCATCTCAGCCCAAAAGGCGTCTCCACGGCAATGCCCCCACCGCAAGACAACCAGCGATAGGGGCACTATGCGATATATGTGGCATGCTGAGGAAAGATTACTCTTCCAACTTATGCGCGCAGACGGGTTCGGTGCCGCGTCCAACGCCCCAATAGATGATACCGGCCTGGGCCATCTCTTCGGGGTCGTAGAGGTTGCGGCCATCGAGGACGATGGGCTGTTTCATAAACTCTCGCACCTTCCCCCAGTCGAGCTGCTTAAACTCGTTCCAGTCGGTGACGATGAGGAGGGCATTGGCTTCCTTGGCCACGTCGTAGGCCGTTGCGCAGAAGGTGACCTTTGGAATGAGGTCGGAGGCACGTTCCATCGCGACCGGGTCATAGGCTTTGACGTGTGCGCCTTTCTCCTGCAGCCACTTGATGACATCCACGGAGGGAGCTTCTCGCATATCGTCGGTATTTGGCTTGAACGAAAGCCCCAACACACCAACGATCTTGTGTTCAAGTGATCCCAGCAACCGCTCTACCTTCTCGACGAAGATCCGGCGTGCATCGCGGTTGATGTCCATCACGGCTTGGAGCAGCTGCGGGTGACAACCCGCGCTCGCCGCCATATGGTAGAGGGCAAGGACATCTTTGGGGAAGCACGACCCACCATAGCCGATACCGGCTTCGAGGAAGTGCGGCCCAATCCGCTTATCGGTTCCCATGCCACGCGCCACCTCTTTTACATCCGCCCCAAGCCGTTCGCAGATTTGCGAGATCTCGTTGATGAACGAGATGCGGGTGGCAAGGAACGCATTGGAAGCATACTTAATCATCTCGGCAGTGCGCAAGTCCGTGATGATGATCTTCGTATCAAGTGGCGAGTGGAGTTCGCCCACGGCTTCGGCGGCCTTTCGGTTGGTAGACCCTAGCACAATGCGGTCGGGGTTGAAGAAGTCGCTGACGGCACTCCCCTCTCGCAAAAACTCTGGGTTGGAAACCACCGAAAACGGAATATCCCCCTGGAGGTTGTCCGAGACAATCTTGCTGACAATGTCACCCGTGCCCACGGGAACGGTGCTCTTGTCAACAATCACGATCTCCTGCTGCAATGTCTGCCCAATACTACGTGCTGCCGCCTCGACGCTGCGAAGGTCTGCCGAACCGTCATCGCCCATCGGCGTATCGACGGTGATAAAGGCAAAGCTGGCTTCTCTAAGCCCAACCTCGTAGCTGTCGGTAAAGGAAAGACGACCCGAATTGAGGTTGCGCACCAACAGCTCTTCAAGCCCGGGTTCGTAGATGGTCGATTTTCCAGACAGGAGCGTCTCGACCTTTTGTCGGTCAATATCCACGCAGACGACATGGTTCCCAAGGTCGGCAAAGCAGACACCCGTCACCAGGCCTACATAGCCCGTCCCAACAACGCAGATACTTTTCAACTGCTGCTTTCTAGGTGTTCAAGCATGTCCTTCATAGACATATTGTCCACACTCGAAAATCCTGCTTGATGCAGACCTCTGCCTCCTGTGGGGAAAGGCAGAGGCGCATTATCGAAGCATGCGGTACATCCCGACGTAGCCACTTCCTGGGGACGGCCCAGTCTTGGTAACCAAAGACTATTCAACCAGAGAGGCCAAACAGTCTAGCTGGTTTGCTCCGTTGGAGGGGCATCCTCAGCAGATGATTCCGCGACTACAGCAGAATCAACGGAAGATTCTGTGGTTTCAGGGGGGGTGTCGGCTGACGTGTCGGCTGACGTGTCGACCGATGTGTCGACCGATGTGTCGACCGATGTGTCGACCGATGTGTCGACCGATGTGTCGGCTGATCCCTCTGCCGCCGGTGCTGCCTCTGATTCGGCACTGGTTGCTTCAGTGGTCGTTTCATTGGCTGGCACTTCTTGGGAAGCCGATTGTTGGGGAGGTTGCTCAGGTGTGGTTGTCTCTCCACGCTCGGCGGTGTCTGATTGTGCTGCTGCTGGTGCTTCTGTTGGCTTCTCTGCTGATGTCTCATCCGCCGCAGCCGCCGCCACACTGGTCGATTGGGCGGTTTCAGTCGTTGTTTCAGTCTCGGTATTTGCCGACACTTCTTCCTCAGAGACACGTCGCAGTGACAACCCCATCCGCTGGCGTTGGCGGTCGAGGCTGATGACCTTGGCTGTCACCTCTTGGCCGGGTTGCAAAATGTCAGATGGCTGGGTTTGCGGATCGGCATCCAGTTCGCTGGCGTGGATCAACCCTTCCACCGCTTCTTCTACCTGCACAAAGGCACCAAAGGGGGTAACATTGGTCACAGGGCCGGTGATGAGTTGCCCCAGCGAATAGCGCTGATCAATGGTATCCCAGGGGTTTTCTTGCAGTTTGCGCAAGCTCAAGCCAATGCGCTCGCGCTCGCGGTCGACCTCAACCACAATCACGCGGACTTCTTGGCCGGGGGAGAGCACTTCGCGTGGGTGGTTGACGCGCTGCCACGACAATTCACTGATGTGGGCGAGGCCGTCAGCGCCACCAAGGTCGATAAATGCCCCGAAGTTGGTGAGCTGATTGACACGGCCAGTCAACACATCGCCCTGCTGCAGTTCGGTGAGCAGTCGTTGCTTTTGCGCCTTGCGCCATTCTTGTGTCGCGCTGCGCTCGGAGAAGACCAACCGATTGCGGTCGCGGTCAACTTCGATCACTTTGAGCGGGATCTCTTGGTTGACCATACGCTGCAGTGCTTGCTGACGCTCTTCGGCAGCCGTGCGGCCGTGTAGTTGCGCTACTTGCGATGCCGGAACGAAGCCGCGGATGCGATTGAACTGGACGAGCAGACCGCCCTTGTTGAACCCAACGACTTTACATCGCACAATGCCACCCTCGGTATGGAGTTGCTGTGCCGATTCCCAATCCTTGGCAACTTGCACCATCGTGAGCGACAAGATCAAGTCCCCATCGCGATTTTCGGGGTCTTGCACATACACCTGGATATGGTCGCCAACATTCAAGCTGTCGACAAATTCTTCACCCATTTGGCGCACATCTTGCCAGGGAATAACCCCCTCACGTTTCGTACCAATGGACACAAGCACGCCATTATCTTCGACTTGCATGATAAGCCCATCGCGAAGTTCCCCCCGCTGCGGGCGTGAGTAGTCATACTCATCAAGCAAATTCGTCCAATGAAAATCCTCTGAGTCGTTTTGTACAATATCGTCGGGTTCCAAAGACATAATCCAAAAACCTCCTGAAAGAATAAATTTTTGTGACTACTCCGCCCGCGTCAGCGGCTGTATGGGGTAGTCGTGGCCATGGGGCACCATAGCCAAACAGTCGTTACAGTGCGCCCGCGCTCGTGATCCTAATCGCTCGGGAAGAGATGATCTCTATGACGATCTTTATGATAGTCTCTATACATGTACCACCATATACCACAACGCAAAATACCGCCGCATCACCGTAGGATCGCCGGAAAGATGCGTCGCAATAGATGCTCGCAATTCGATTGTTGGAGAGAATCCTAGCGGCAGGGGTATGCGCACATGTATAAGATGATTTGATAACCATGAATTCGCGTGCAGTATAACACAAAGCTGCATAGACAGCAAATGCAAAGCAATGCAAGGAGCTGCTTCTCCCCACGCTCCCCCCATTCTCATCCTGTTGCAGGTTTTGAGAAGATTCCCTATAATAGGGGCCATGCCAAGTTCAAAAGATCTACGCCGCATCCTTGCTCAAATAGACGGGCGGGGATACAAAACGTACAAAGACATCCAGGGGTCATACGATTTCGGGGCTTTTACTCTCTACATCGATCATGTCCAGGGGGATCCATTTGCGTCGCCATCGAAAGCGCGGGTGCGTGTTCCTCAGCGGGTCGCAAACATTTCGACTGCCCTGTTCAACACCCATGTGCGCAGGGTGGCGCTTGAAGATTTCTTTGCCCGCCTTGTTCGGCGAGCTATCCACCAGGAGGTCAAGGGAAACCGAGGTACCGGCAAGAGTGGGATGATTGCGATTGATGCGGGATCCCAAGAGGTGTTGCAACGCACAGCCGTCGTCATTACAAACAAGTGGATTGAGGCACGGCTGGAGATTGGGTTGCCTGCTGCCGGACGAACCGTCCTTGGCAAACAAGCCGACGCGATGCTCATCGAAGAGCTGCCACGCATCGTTGAGCAGAGTCTGCGGTGGCACAATGTACCGCAGGGCGAAGGGGAGATCTTCGTTTCCTGCGTGGAAAACCAAGAATTTATGCGTGCCCAACTCGACAAGATGGGACTTGTTGGGTTTATTGCCGATGGCTCGATCCTCCCCCGCAGCAGCGGCGTGGATGATCACCCCCTCTCGGCAGACGAGGCTATCCCCTTCAAATCACCCGAATCGCTGCGTGTGACGTTGGCGCTTGCCAACCCGATGAATGGGTTATGGGAGCCACACACGTGGGTTTCTGGTATGGGTATCCCCAAGGGCGTCACCCTCATCGTCGGCGGGGGGTACCACGGCAAATCAACCCTGCTCCACGCGCTTGAGCGGTGTGTCTACCCACATATCCCCGGCGATGGGCGCGAATATGTCGTGACCGCGCGCGATGCGGTGAAGATACGTGCCGAGGATGGGCGGCGAGTCGAGCAGGTTGATATCAGCCCATTCATCAGCCAACTCCCCTACAACCGCAGTACGACGGTGTTCTCAACAGGCGACGCGAGTGGTAGCACCAGCCAAGCCACCAATATCATCGAGGCGCTGGAAATCGGGGCAACCACGCTTCTGCTTGATGAAGACACCTCCGCAACCAACTTTATGGTGCGCGATGCCCGAATGCAAGCGTTGGTGCACCACGACCACGAGCCTATCCGGCCCTTCCTCGACCGCGTACGCGAACTATATGACACAATGGGCGTGTCGACGGTGATGGTCATGGGCGGCTCAGGAGACTACTTCGATGTCGCCGATACGGTCATTATGATGCGGGATTACCTCCCCTACGACGTGACGGAAAAGGCCAAACAGATAGCTCAAGAATACCCCACCTATCGGCAAACCGAGACGACAACCCCATTTACCTCTATCACCGAGCGCATTCCGCTTCGGGACAGCTTCGACCCCTCACGCGGCAAACGGCCGGTGAAGATCGATGCAAAATCGCATGACCATATCGTCTACGGCCACGAGCCGATTGATCTGCGCTATGTGGAGCAGTTGGTGGATAATAGTCAGACGCGGGCAGTGGGCTATGCTATTCACCTGGCAGCCGAAGAATTGATGAATGGGAAGGCGAGTTTGCGAGAGGTGGTTGAGCAGATCGAACAGTTCTTCGATACACACGGGCTTGATGAGCTGCACCCATTCCACCAGCCCGAGCACAATCCTGGCAACTTTGCCCGGCCACGCAAACACGAAATCGCCGCTGCAATCAACCGAATGCGGACGGCGCGGATGAAACAACGGTCATCGTGAGTGGGGCAAGCAACGCTATCACACATATCTCTCCATAATCTGCCGTGGGACTTAAGACTAATTTCTTAAGACTATGTGAGCCTATGAGGCTCTCGTAAGCTTATTGTTCGTTGTGTGTTTTGTTCCCACGGCTTGTATTCGCACCTCCCCGCAGCACAATGCGGTTTCTGCCCTTCATCTTGGCCTCATACAACGCCTCATCCGCGCTCCTATTGATACTTGCCGCATCGCCATAGGTCGGATAATCTGCCACCCCGCCGCTAAACGTCACCGAGAACTCCACCCCATCTGCCTGCTGCCGAATTTGGGCGAAGTCGCGGCGGATATTATCAAGCACGCTCACGGCGCGGAGGCCGTCGGTATCGGGTAGCATCACCGCAAACTCCTCTCCCCCATAGCGCCCAAGAATATCGCTTCGCCGCAGCCGTTGCTGCAAAATGCGTGACAGGCTTTTGATCACCCGGTCTCCGACTGCGTGGCCATAGGTATCGTTCACCGATTTAAATTTGTCGATGTCTATCATGGCGAAGGAAAGCGGCGAATCGCGTCGTTCGGCATAGAGCACTTCGCGGTGGAGGCGCTCTTTGGTGGTGGTGTGGTTGAGTAGGCCGGTCAAGCTATCCCGCACCATCGAGGCCCGCAGCACCCGCGACCGATGTGCCCGACTCATCACGGCAGAGATGAGGTGATCCTCCTGAATGGGCTTGGTCAGGAAATCATCGCCGCCCTTGTTCATCGCTTTGAGCTGCTTCTCAATGCTGGTTTCGGTTGAGAGAAAGACGATAGGAATACCCACAAACGTCTCTTGTTGACGGATAACCGACGCAAGCTCAAGACCAGTACAGCCCGGCATATAGAGATCCATCAAGATCAGGTCGGGGCGGAAGTCGAGGAGTGGTTGCAACACGTGCATGGGGTCAGAGACGGCGTAGGTATGCATCCCGCCCTTCTGCAAGCACAACTCGAAATAGCTAATCATATCGGGGTCGTCATCCACAATCAGGATGCGGTAGGGTTCTGGCTGTTGGGCGGCGGTCAAGGCGTCAAGCTTATCCACCAACGCCGACACATTGACGGGTTTGGTGAAATACCCACGTCCCCCTGCGCGCACCGCCTGCAACCGTGCTGGTATCTCGTCCAGCGAAGAAACAAAGATAACCGCTAAATCCGGGTGATATTTGTTCCGAATATGCGCGATTGTCTGCATATCGGCCAAATTCCCATCAGGAAACACCACATTTATGATGATGGCCGCAGGAAGTTCATCTTCTTGATGCTCCAATAACCCCGATGGTGAAGCAAACGTACGTACCGTATAGCCAAAATGGCCGATTTGATGTGCAAGATCACGCGCAAAGTGGCTATCTTGGTCGATGACGAAGATAAGGCGGTTATCATTCGTGTTTGGGGCACTTGGGGTGTTTGGGGACGAAGATTGAGATGGAGATGGAGATAGGTTTTGGGGTGCCTGCTCAACCTGCTCAATTTGGCCCGTTTGTTCAGCCGCCGTCGTAAGCTGGCCAAGCAGCGATTCGACCATCGCAAACGATTCGGCGGTCATCAGTGCGGGATCATTCTCCATCTCCTGTACGATCTGTTCTGCTTTGCGGGCGATCGTCCCCACGGTTTGAAAGCCATAGGTCGGGCTTGAACCGGCAAGGCTATGCAAGAAACGATGTAATTGGTGCAATAGATGTCTCTGCTCATCGTTTTTTGTGGTTTCGCTATGCTCTTTGTTTGGTTCTTTCTCCTCGTTGGTGTCTTCGTATTGCAAAAATGAGTGCCATGTAGCCTGTATCTCGGCAATCTTGTCAGGCAGTTGTTGCTGATACTGTTGACACCGCGCCTTCCAGACCTCTTGGAACCGCGCACTTGCGACAGGCTTATGAGCCATACAAACTCTCCCATATCTCCGTGATGGTGGTTGATAGCGTCATGGGGTCAAAGGGCTTGGCAATCACATCGACCACGCCCATCTCCCGATACTCTTCGACTTCGTGCGTCTGCACCTTTGCGGTCATAAAAACCGCCGGAGTGGTTGCGGTTTGCGAGATTTTGCGAAGCTCTTCAAAGGTAGCAGGGCCGTCCATTCCGGGCATCATCACGTCCAGAAGGATAAGGTCGGGGGCAAAAGACGGTGCTTCTCGCACCGCCTCTTCGCCCGAGCTACATACTTTGACCGTAAACCCGCCTATCTCTTCAAGTGCCAGCGAGGCCACGACTTGAATGTCGAGATCATCTTCAACGAACAAGATTCGTTCCAGAGGTACCACACATATACTCCTTCACTATGAGCTGCCATTGTCAGCTACCCAGAGCTAAAGCACCTGGGCTTGTGCTCGCTCCTCCACCCGTC
>CAZGLO010000002.1:0-31628 GCA_964526735.1 uncultured Chloroflexaceae bacterium
GTTTCCTCCACTGCCGTTCAAACGGCGTGGCTTCCACCGCGTAAGAGTCGGTGAAGACAACGCAGCCTCTCATCCAACATGCCAAGAGTATCATGCACGCACGGCTCTTCCCGCCGGACGACTTGGGGGGCCGTGCGTGTACGTGGTGGGCCACCGTGGCTCTGGTGACCCCGCCTCTCCCGCTCGGCCTCGTCGCAGATATTGGGGCGCTGCTGGCGGGAGAGGGGCAACCCAACGGGGCGGGGCAGGACGATGCATATGATACATTCCTGGCTGCCATCACCACGATGCCGGTCATCCACACCGCCCGTACGCTTCACCTCCACGACAACGCGATTGCGGCCTTGATTGCGCACCTTGCCGAAGGAGCACCCCTCCCCGCCAGGTACCGCCTCCCTGCCAATATGACCTCCGCCGATGCGGCTCAGTTGCTGCGGCAGGCGGTGGCAGAGCAAAGAGACGCGGTGGGTGAGGGCGAGGAGGAAGATGATACAGACGACCTACTCTACCCGCCCCCGCTCCTCAACCATATCCGGCTGCAGCTTCAACGCATTACGGCGGCGGATATGCACCATTTTTACAGATGGTGGCAGATGGTGATGGCTGATTATCCCTCTGCGGGCGACCTTGACGACATCCGCGCCCTGACCGATATGCTGTCCTTCCCCCCCGCCATGCACCACGTGATAGATGATATGCTTACATTTGCGGTTGCGTTGGCGGAGGGGTATCAGGGGGCAACCAGCCAAACCTACGCCCTTGACGGCATCAATGGCATTGCCCGCCGCGGCAGCATTGATACGATTATCCCCACAGAATGGGCATTACCGCCGACGCTCCTCACCTACCGCTACCTGAACGGCGAACTGCTCCACTATGGCCACGAGCGCCCGCCCGACCACCGCCCGACGCTCCTCCTTATCCTGGTGCAGGGCGGCGATGCGATGGATGGCGACCCCGATGTCCTGGCGCGGGCAACGGCCTTGGCATTGGCGCGGACAGCCACCTCCCACGGTACCACAGTGATGGCGGGGTGGTTTGATGAGCATCTTCAGTCGCCGCACCCCCTCCACCGCCCACGTGATATCGTGACCCTCTTGGAGCATCAAGGAGCAGGATCGCAAGGATCGCAGGGGGCATCGGGGCGGGTTGATTTGCCGCGTGTGGTGGCGGAAGTGACCACCTACGTCCGCACGGTTGCACCGCGTTATGCCCATATTGAGCTTGCGTGGCTGTTGCATCACCAGAGTGGCGGCGATGAGGTGGAGACGATACGCCCCCTTGCGCAGCGGTTGCGCACATTGGCGGGGAGCCAGGCGATGTTCTTCTGCCCGGGCGAAGCGCAGACCCCCCCGCCCCTCGCCCACACCATCGCGCAGCAGTGGACGACGATACCGAGTGCCGCGCTTGAAGAGCCGGAAGCACGGGCAACATTAGCGAAGGCATTGCGAGGTTTAGCGCATTCGCATCAACGCGAAACGCTCTTCGAGGACGTGGAGGAAGAAGAATCGCCGTCCGCCCGCAAACGGCTTTTGCTAGCGCACCACCCCCGCTACGATGTCATTGGGGGAGAGCTGTTTCAGACGTTCAAGGCGCACACCGACCGCGTATGGGGCGTGACAAGCTCCCCTGATGGGACATATCTCGCATCCTGCTCAAGCGATGAGCGGGTGTTGGTATGGCGACGGGGGACATCTTCCCCCCTGCACACGCTAGAGGGCCATACGGCGTGGGTATTGGCAGTCGAATGGTCGCCAGACGGCACGATGTTGGCGTCGGCGTCGGGCGATGGCACCGTCGCGGTGTGGGATACCACCACCATGACCCGCCTCGTCCTGCTGGCTGACCATACTGATGGGGTATATGGCCTTTCGTGGTCGCCCAACAGCGACCTGCTCGCATCAGCTTCCCGCGATGGCACCATACGGGTGTGGGATGTGTTGGGGAATTCAGGGAACGTCTCTTCACTCTGCACGGTGTTGGGGCATAAGCGGGGGTTGTGGTCAGTATCGTGGTCGCCAGATGGCACCCGATTTGCAGTTGGCACCTACGGGGCGATCAAAGGTGGGATGGTGCAAATATGGCGTTGGGATGGCGAACACACTACCGCGACCTTAGAGTTTGAGATGGAGGGCCACACGAATGATGTTACGAGCGTCGCCTGGGCACCGGATGGTTATATCATCGCCTCCGCCTCCTCCGACGGCAGTGTCCGGCTGTGGCGCGCGGATGATGGCGGGCTTCTGCGCACGCTCACTGGCCATACCCACCGCGTCCGCAGTGTGACGTGGTCACCTGATAGCCGGGCGCTTGCATCGGCGTCGGATGACGGGACTATCCGGCTGTGGCACGCGGCTGGGAGAGATAGTGGTGTACCCATTGAGACGCTGACCGGCCATACCAATCCAGTCTATAGCGTGGCGTGGACGTTTGTGCCACCGCCGACGGGGGGTGGTGGAGGCTCCGGGGCGTGGCTCGTGTCGGGGTCTGATGATACGACTGTCCGTCTATGGCGTATCTTGTTGCGTCAAGCATAGCAACACCGCTACAATAGAGAGAGGACACAATTCACAACACGCCCTACAGAACACCAGGAAAGGCTATAGACGTGGAACACAAATCATTCCTTATGGTGCGGCCATTATCGGCACGAGAAGAACCACACTACTCCGGCCTCGTCCGCGATGCGCATCACGTGGTGGTTGGCGAGCAGGGGCTTTTGGTTGTGTATGGTCGATGGCGATGCGCTGCATTCCTCGCCGCCCTCAGCCAAGAGATGAACCTTGCCCAAGGGGTTGCCGTTGAACCGATTGTCAAGTGGGATGAGCCGCAATCTCCCCAACCGGCGGCTGGCGGGAACCTCCAAGAGGACGTGACCGGCAAAACCGTTGATGAGCTTGCGGGTGATATCTCCCTCGTAACGCTCACTCCCTCCGCCAATGCCACGACGCGCTCTCCCTTCTACGATACGATTCTCCATGCGATGCGGGTGGCACGTTTGCGCTCGTCGCACGCCATGCTGATGGTGGGTGATGGACGTGTTTTCGTGCCCTATGCTGATAGCAATGCTCCATATGGCTACGATGTGGAGGGGGAAATCCCTGCCAGTGGCCGCGTTATCGTTGGGCCGAGGGGCACCTTACACTTGCCAGAGCCACAACCATCGCAGCTCCTCAACGCGCTATTGCATGTTCCCCTTCAGCAAGCATCCTACCAAGCGCCGCCAACTATGCTCTCGGTTCTGACCGACCGACGGCTTGCCTCATTCGTCATCAACTACATACAACGGCACGGGTTAGCCTACGCATTGCGGTTTATCACCTGGCAGGGGAGTGAACACGTCCTGTGCGATGTGGTGGTGGCAGATGAAGTACGTCCTATCTCGCACTTCGTGATAGATTTTCTCGACCGCCTCCCGCGCACCACCTTGCTGGTTGATGCGGTGGAAGAGGCCACGCTTGAAACGGAGCCATCACGGCGGATATTGGTGGCGTGGGGGCATCATACGCCGCTCTTCCTGCCGCACGTCGAGGAGATTTTGCCGCCAGAGTCGCTGCTTCTCTTCCCCGAAGCCACAAAGACGGGAGTATTGCTCCATCCGCGGTCGTCGCGCTACACGATGGCCGAAGTGACCGATGTGACTGTGCCATCGCCTGCGGTCTCAACCCTCTCTCCTGCCTCCACCGCGATGTCGGCTGATGAAGACAAGCTGTCATTCTCGATTGACATCGATCTTCAGCACGAAACCAACATCCCACATCCGGTGCACGGGCTGCTGTTGGATGAGAAATCGCTCCAACGGCTGCGGCGAATGGTCGCTGTCTTACCCGAGTCGTTCTTCGCCCAAACGCAGATTGCAATGGGAGACGGGGTGGCTATCTTGGTGCCGCACTCGATCAAGCAGACGATGAGCGGGGTGCCACTTGGGCTGCCGCTGGTGCGGACGGTCGTTCCCGAACTGCTCATCCCCCACGGTATGCGGCTCACGCCCACGCTTGCACCAGATATTCTGGTGTCTGCGCTCAAGCTCAAGCCGAATATGCTCACCATCTTGACGCCAACCCACCGCTATGATGTCGCATTTGATGCACTCCACCCCGTCAAGCAGCTGTTGCGCGCGCCGGATGTCTCTCACACCATTGCCATCACCAATGTGCCGGAGGAGGAAGAACCACCATCCTACCCCATCGCCGATCCATCCTCTCCCCCGCCGCAGGAGAACCTCAAACAACCTCATCAAGGGTGGCAAAGCAATCAAGGGGAGCAAGCTCATCAGGAAGGGCAATCAGCATTGCCGCCGGGCGGCGTGGCAGGCATTATGCACGTGCTTGGCCACGGGCGGCAAAAAAACACTCTTGCGAACAATGAGACATTTGAGAAGGAATTGCGGCAGCGGGCTAAGCAGCTAGAGAAGCAAGGCGAGTATGAGATTGCGGCGGCGTTTTACAGCTATCTGAAGGATGATAAGCAGGCGGCGTTGTGCTACCGGCGGGTGCTTGACCAAGAGGGATAAGCGCAGTCGGGCAGGAGAGAGGGTTTTTACCCCGCCGCCGCCATTGCGGCCAACACAATCGTCTCAGCGATTTCGCACATCGCGCCGTAGGTATCGCCTGTCAACCCGCCGAGGTCGCGTGTCCACCATTTGGCCAAGAGGTACGTCCCGCCAAGGGCAAAGAGCATCGCCACAACACCCGCGGCCTGCCCAATCACCAATGTCGCCACCCCGACGGCGATAGTCGGCACCAGAAACTGATTGGGCGCAATGTCGCGGTGAAAGGTTCGTCCTAGTCCGCCTTCGCGGGCGGCGGGGAACCAAAAAATACCACACAGATTGGCCCACCGACCGATGATAGGCGCAAGGAGCACCGCCTGCCACCACCCAACCCCCCCCTCGCCACTACTCACATCATAGAGCCAGACGCATTTGAGCAGTAAAACCGCAATCAGAGCAAGTGCCCCCATCACGCCAATGCGGCTATCCTTCATAATCTCTAGTTTGCGTGCTTGTGGCCGCCAACTCATCACCGCGTCGAAGGTATCGCTGAGGCCGTCAAGGTGAAAACCAGCCGTCACAATCGCCCATACGACCACAATCACCACTGCACGTGCCGCTTCGCCCCAAAATACCCCACTGATCCACCCCGCCACAAGCAATATCACCCCTATCAGTGCCCCAACAGCAGGGAACCATGGCATCATCTTGGGAATAGCAAATTCTTCTGCCTCATTCTCTGTGTCGCCTTGCTGATGGCTAGCGGCAGGGATAGGGATAGGGATAGGGATCAGGGTCAGGAAGCGTATGGCCGCTATCAACGACTGTATGTGCGAAGATAGGCGGTTGTGAGGGTGCTCTGGCGATGGCTGGTGGTGGTTCATTCGTTGGAAACCCCCGCTTCGGCAAATGTCGCCATACGGTTCATCAAGTTGGTGGCGCTGACAAGGATAGGCAGGGCAAATGCCGCTCCACTCCCCTCCCCAAGGCGCATATCAAGCTGTAGCAATGGCCCGGCCCCCGCCTCGTGTGTTAGCCCAAGCTGTTTGAGCGCGATACTATGGCCCGGCTCAACGGAACGATGCGATGCAAAGAGATGTGCTTGGAGATTTGGGGCCATCGATACGGCGACTAAGGCGGCACTAGTCGTGATATAGCCGTCAAGCAGCGTCGGGATGCGACGAACCGATGCAGCAAGCATCGCGCCCACCAACACCGCAATCTCAAGCCCACCCAACTCGCACAAGACGGCAAATGCATCGATGGAAGGCGAGGAAGAGGAGGAGGGCGAGGTGGTCTTTGGCAGGGCACGCTGCAGCGCTTGGTCAACCACCGCCCGCTTATGGAGCAGCATCTCGTCGGAGATACCCGTCCCCCGCCCCACCGACTGCTCAGAGGGTATCCCCGTAAGTGCGCTGGTCAAGGCGGCGGCGGTTGTAGTATTGGCGATGCCCATCTCGCCCACTAGCAAGATATCTATGCCCTTTTTGGTGGCTTCCTCCTCAACGAGCGATGCCCCCGCCAACACCGCGTGCGCGGCCTCATCCGGCTGCATCGCCGGTTCGCGGGCGATATTGCCACTCCCTCCGGCGCGGATAGAGAGGCGGTGGAGGTCGGGGTGATCGGGGATTTCGGCAACCACCCCCGCATCTACGATGGCAATGCGGGCATTGGTTGAGGCGGCAAGTGCATTGATAGCCGCGCCACCCGCCAGGAAATTTTGCACCATTTGGGCGGTGACGGCCTGCGGAAAACCACTTACACCCTCATCAGCCACCCCGTGGTCAGCCGCGGCAAGCACAATCAGCCGCCGCGAAAGGAGAGGACATGGGGTGCCAATACTGGCGGCCAGCCGGACAATTAACGACTCGATCTGGCCAAGGCTGCCCTTCGGCTTGGTGAGAGAGTCGAGCCGTTGCTGTGCTGCCCGCGCCGCACGGTTGTCGGCGGGCGGCACAGAAGCGATCAGACGGTTGAGTGGTTCGTGGTGATACATTATTTTCTCTATTACATATATAGCCCGTAAAGCCCAGGTGCTTCTAGCCCTGGGATAAAAGGGCTTTCCTTGCTTGAGCCGCTTCAGTCGTATTTGTGTTCTTGTTGATTTTAGCTATACTGGACGGTATGGATAGTTTGCTTAAATCTGCATACCAGTACCGTCTCTGGCCCACAAAAAGCCAGGAGCGTTTGCTTGAGCAACAGCTCAAGCTATGCCGATGGGTGTATAACCAGACGCTTGGGTTGTATGATACGAATAAACTCCCACCGGTGCAAGACGACCGTCAAGAAAGATTTGTCGATGCATGTACATAGCTGTCCCGTCTGCCATCTTGAGATCGATAGAGATCTCAATGCCGCGATAAATATACTGGCTGTGGGGCTACACAGCCTGGGTGTACGTCCCGAGAAGCCCAATCCTTCTAGGTATTGGGAGTAGTCACTATGGTTATAAGAGCATAAGAGACTAGGATTTCTTGGCTTTTTTGTGCACACGGTGGTAGATGGCAAGGGTTTCACGGGCGGCGCGTTCCCAAGAAAAGAGAGCAGCCTGTGTAGGGCCTCGTTGCGCAAAATCATGACGTTGCTGTTCATCCAACCACATCGTTTTTAGGCCCTGCGCCCATGCTTCGGCGTCAAGGGGGGGGAAGAGCATCGCCGCATCGCCCACAATCTCTGGCAAGCTCCCCGTTGACGCAACCAATGCCGGTGCTCCACAGGTCATCGCTTCGAGGACAGGCAACCCAAACCCTTCATAGAGCGAGGGGTTGGCATACACAACACATGCGTTGTAGAGCCAATTGAGGTCTTCCTGCTCAATGTGGCCAAGAAAGACCAATGAATCGCTCAGCCGCAGGTCGCGGACGGTCTCAAAGATCGCCTCATCCTTCCATCCGCGTGCCCCCACGACAACGAGCTTAAAGGGAATATCAGGAAACCGATCAATGCAAATGCGGAGTGCTTGCAAGAGCGTGGGGAGGTTCTTCCGTGGCTCAAGCGTGCTCACGAACAGCGCGAATGAGTAGGCTTTGAGTTCGTAAGGAGTGGGTTTGTCGGCATCAATGCGGGGGATGAGGCGAGTCTCATCTGGCGGCACCTCAATCTGCCGAAACGATGGTGCCGCCGCCTCATACACAACATCTACATGCTTGGGGGGAAGGTCGAGCAGCAGGCTGATATCGCGGCTGGTGGCCTTTGAGACCGCAATCACCGCATCAGCGCGCCACACCGAATCGCGAACCTTGCTATAGTAGCTGTAGGCGGCAGAGTCGAGCATATTGGGGTAGTGGAGAAAGGCAAGGTCGTGAATGGTCACCACAGAGGGGCAAGAAAGGCGATTTGGGGCGATAAAGTCGGGGCAATGAAGCACGTCTAGCTGCATACGGGTCAGCTCAATCGGCAACGACCACTGCTCAAGCGTGTGGTGTGGTGGGGTAAAGAGGGTAGAGCGTCGAACATGAGGCGCATCTACCAAGGGCTGCCGGTGACGGTAGTGCTGCAGCGAGAATAGTTCGTCTTCAGTAGCAAGCAGGGCCAATGCATTGAGGAGCTGGCGGGTGTATTGGGGAATCCCCCCCCCACGGTAGGCATTCAGACGGGCGTCGATACCTATGCGCATTGGCTACGACTCCTCGACCTGTATACAAAGGCCATCGTAGGCAAGGCTCGCCCCTTCAGGAAGCTGTGCATTTGTCTCCTCATAGCCAAGATGATGTGTGGTATGCACCACCCACGCCTGTTCCGGTTGGATAAGAGAGATCATTTGGATACATTGGTTCAAGCTGAAGTGAGTGGGGTGTGGGGCAGGGCGCAGCGCATTGATGACAAGCACCTTTGCTCCCTGTATGATTTCCATGGACTCAGGAGGAATATAGCTGGCATCGGTGATGTAGACCAGTGGGCCAATACGATAGGCATTGATGTGCCACGTGCCGTGGTGAACCGTGAAGGGGATAATGCGTAGATCACCGATGGTAAAGGGAGATGTAACCGTGACAAGCTCAAGGAGTGGGCGCGTTGACCCGGCAGAGCTTTGGTTGAAGGCATAGCTAAACCGTTGACGCACTTCCTCTACCGTCTTTAGGTTGGCATAGATGGAAATAACCCCATTTTGCTCAGTCAGCGGGCGGAGATCATCTAGCCCCGCAATGTGATCAAAGTGCGCATGGGTGAGTAATACGCCATCTAGGTAAGCAATGCGTTCCCGCAATGCCTGCTGGCGAAAGTCTGGCCCCGCATCGATGAGAATTTGTGTGTTGGGCGTGCGCACCACTGCCGATGTCCGCGTCCGCTTGTCACGAGGATGATCTGAAGTGCACACCGTACATGTACACCCCACCTCTGGAACGCCTTTCGAGGTTCCCGTTCCCAGGAAAAGTAATTCCATCGAATTAAGCGCAGGGGACTGCCGTCTTTAGGCGGCAGGGGAATGCGCCCTCCTCCTTTTGTGCTAAGGTTATGCAGTTGATATTTATCGAACAGTGCGGTATCATAAACATATTACGGCTCGGATCGAGCCTTCAGGACGAAACGTGCGCCAATAGGCGGAGCGTGTCCTGAGAAGCTGTCTGCTTTAGCTGACAGAGTGATCACATCCCTTGCCGATATCCTGATATATATGCTCGTCGCAGCCACAGAAGGCTGTGTATCGTCTACCACAAGAATACCTAGATCATAGCATAGCTACGAAGGCGTTGCAAGGAGCAGGGGAGACGTGTTCAAAAGTTTCCACCGCCTCACGACAACTCGGAAGAATCGGCGGATTCGGAAGAGTCGGAAGATTCGGAGAACTCGGACGTATCCGATGCGGAGGGATACACGAGCATATAGCCAATCCCGCGGTCGTTAACAATATAGTCGGGATCGAGTTTTTTGCGCAGGTTGCGGATGTGCGCTCGCAACAGTGGTTGTGCATCGGAGTCGCTCACATTGATGTTGTGGGTATAGCCAACGATGTCGCAACAGCGGCATACCTCTCCCTGATGCTCGGCGAGGTAGCGAGCCAACGCATATTCAATAGGTGTCAGCCGTACGGCCTCTCCCCGGAACAGGACATTTTTCCGCGAGTTGCCAATTATCAAATCTCCCACTTGCAGCCGTGTTCCCCCGCGTTGTGCATATTGCATATTGGCGGGTGAGGGATTGCCGAACGATGCCAATTGAGGCGATGCGGAGGGGTCTACATTGCCCTGCTGCGCAGAGAGTACGTGAAAAAGGGTGGTCGCAGCTTCACGCACTTGTTGTTGGCTGGCGTGGCGCTGTATGGCCCGCTCAACGCTCGCCAACAGCACCTCGGTTTGGCAGGGCTTGAGGAGATATTCGTTCGCCCCTTCGCGCACTGCTGCAATGCACGTATCGAGAGTGCCGTGGCCAGTCAGGAGAATAACCTCCGGCTGGTAGGGCTGCAGACGGGCGGTGTGGAGCACTTCGATCCCATCCACCGCGCCCATCACGATGTCGGTCAAGACAAGGTCAAAGATTTCACTTTCCAACAAGTCAATCGCCGTTTCACCATCTTGTGCTTGGGTGACTTGGTAACCAACTGATTGCAGTCGAGTAGCGAGTGCAATGCGTGCTTTGGCATTGTCTTCAACCACCAGAATATGGGAATTCATGGGTATTGCTACTTTCTAGGTCTTGCGGTCTACTTGGAAGGTACGTTATCTGGTATGTTTCTCGTCTCCTACATTGTTTACAGTGCTATGCTTCATTGTTCCGCTGTTTGCGCCGCTATTTGCGCTACTATTTGCGCCCTATCTACGATACTATCGCTCTTGTTGGTGTATCAAGCCGTAGGATTCCGGTGCTGGCTCTTCCTCTGTCTCGACGGTGACGGGTAAACTCACCGTGAAACTGCTCCCCCGCCCAACGCGGCTCTTTACGTGAATCTTGCCTTGATATTGCTTCACGATTTGGTTGCTGATGGCTAGGCCGAGGCCTGTCCCATTGTCGCGGGTGGTGACAAATGGCTCAAAAATGCGGTTGATGATCTCTTTAGGGATGCCAGACCCCGTATCTTCAATCGTGATCAGCACCCACTCCTCGTCTTTATTCTGCTTGATGTCGGTAGACACCGTCAGGTTTCCTCCGTCCTGCATCGCGTCAAGCGCGTTGACCATCAGATTGATGAGCACTTGCATCAGCTCATTTGCGCGCCCCCACAGCATCGGCAGATCTTCTGCCAAGTGGCTTTCGACCACCACACCCTGTTCGTGGAGCCGCTTGCCTATCAATAAGACAATGCGTTCGATCAGGTTATTGATTTCTAGCCACCCGGGCATCGATGCGCTTGGCCGGTAGAGGTTGAGCAACTGCATCACAATCTGCCCAACCCACTGTGTTTCCTCGCGTGCCTGCCGCAAAAACGTCTCGCGTTCCTCATTGCTGGTCGCGCTTTGCGCCATATCTAGGAAGAGTTCGATAGATTGCAGTGGGGTGTTGATTTCGTGTGCGACGCTTGCCGCCAGCTTGCCACTTGCAGCAAATCGCTCATTTTCAAGCACACGCGCCTCAAGTTGGAGCGTTTCTGTCAGGTCTACCACGTGCAGAATGATACGATCCACCAGGTTGTCGGAGCCGCAGAGCGAAATCATCTGCAATTCAAGGATAGAGGTGGTGCCATTGGGGTGGCAATACCGAATGCGATGCTTTTGAACGTCTTCCCCCTGATACATTTCCTTCATGGGGTCAATGGGGAAGGGCGATTCTAACCCTTGGCACACGTGTTCCCATGTATTGCCAACAAGCTGCTCTTCGGTCAAGTTGAGGAGGTTGGCGAAGGCTTTGTTGACGGCTTGAACCACGCCATCGCCATCAAGCAAGAGAAGCCCGTCTTCCAGGCCGTCGAAGATGGCGCGGAGCAGGTTGCGGTTGCGAGAGACACTCTCATGCATGGTAAACAGCCGGTCGTTGGCAGCCGTGAGATCCCATTCACCCTGCTTGCGCTCACTGATATCGTGCACCACGATAACCAAGGCAGAAGGCTTATTTTGGGTATTCATAATCACAGAGCTACTCACTTCTGCCGGAAACTCTTTGCCATCCTTCCGCCGCATGGTATATTCCATATTTCTGATGAAACCGGCCTCAATGACGGTCTGCATATGGGTAAGGGGGTCTATCCCCGTGGCGACCAACTCGGCACTACTGTGCCCAAGAAGGTCGTTGACAGAGTCATAGCCAAAGAGGTGAGCCGCCTGCTGATTGCAAAAGTGTATGGTATTGTCCAGCCCTGTCACCAAGATGGCGCTCGGCGATGTCTCGACCAAAATGCGGTAGCGTTCTTCGCTCTCGATCAGTGCCTGTTCAGACTGTTTGCGGTTGGTGATATCGCGGTTGAGGGCAACCATGCCGGTTGGTACCCCATTTCGGTCGCAGATGAGCGTGGTGGAGGAGAGAATATTGACCAGTTTGCCATCTTTGCGCTCTTCCACCACCTCGCCCTCCCACTGTCCCTCTGCGAGTATATATTCATGCACTTCTTGCGGGGTCGTTGAGGGGTAGGAGGTCTTGAGAAGGGCCGTTACAGGCTGTCCAACCGCCTCACGAGTACTCCACCCATAGATGGTCTGTGCGGCGTTGTTCCAACTCTGGATGATGCCATGAATATCTGAAGAGATAATTGCGTCTGAGATGGAGTCTATCAGATGGGCTTGGTATTCCAAAATTTCGTTCATACGCTCTCGCTGGCCAATCTCCTCCTGAAGCTCATTGATGACGGAGAAGAGTTGCGTGGTACGTTCGACCACCCGCCGTTCAAGCGTCTCTTCAAACTGCTTGCGTTCGGTGATATCGGTCATCACCCCGATGATCCCCCCCACTTCCTTGTTCGATTTTGGAAAGGGGGTCTTGGTGATAATAAAATTGCGCATAACCTGGTCTGCACAAATCACTTGTATTTCATGCGTTACAGGCTTGGGAGAAGCAAGGTATTCGCGTGTTCGTCTTCGCCAAGATTGCTGCTCGCTCTTGGGAATGGTATGCAGGAAGTCTTCCATCTGTCGGCGAATGATGTCTTCCTTTGACAGACCAATAATCTGCTTTGCAAATGCATTGTTGCAGTCGAGAAAGACATTTTGCACATCTTGGTAGAAGATAGGGCTTGGAATAGTATCCAGCAGCGTCTGAAGCAGTTGGAGATTGCTCTGATTTTCTTCCTCGGCCTGCTTGCGCTGGGTGATATCGGTAAACGACACCTGTGTCGCTGGTGAGCCGCGGTATTGGATTACCATGGCATAGACCTCTACCCACCGTATTTGGCCATCTTTTCGGATGATGCGATGTTCGTAGTGGGTAGGAACATCTTTGTGGCATGCTAATCGTGCATTACGGCAGCTCATGACCAGTTCACAATCCTCTGGATGGACAAGTTTCTCCAATGTCAGGTGGTCTGTAATCTCTTCGACAGAATAGCCCGTGATCGCCGCCGCGGTCGAATTGGTGAAGACATGGCGGCCATCTTGGTAGATAATCAACCCTTGTAGGGTATGCTCAACGAGATTGCGGTAGGCTTCTTGCGTATGCATCAATTCGGTGATATCGGTGCAGACCGTACCAAGGAGGTTCTCCTCACGATGGCCATCTTCCGAATTGCGGTGGTTTGTGAGCAAGAATTTATTCACCAGACAGGTACGTGTTGTTCCATCTGGGCGGGGGATGGTCTCTTTGGATTGGAGGGGGGTACCAGTGGCGAGCACCTTTGCATCTTCCTTTCGCCACCGTGCCCGCATCTCAGCCGACGCATGCATACAGTCACGCAGTTCTTGCCCAATGGATACCTGGAAGGTCTGTAAAAAGCGCTTGTTTGCCAGGACGATCCGTTCGTTCGCATCCTTGACAAGGATCAGAGAGGGCATATTGTCAATGATATCTTGCAAGAGCGATTGTTGTCTTCGCAGTGCATCTAACAACTCCTCCCGCTCCGTCACATCGACATAGGTCATTTGGACGGCGGGCCTCCCCTCAAATTGGGTGCGGGTGGCGTAGATCTCAATGTGGCGTATTGTCCCATCTTTGCGGACGATACGGATGGTATAACTGGGTTCAATTTCCTTGCCTGCCTGCCGCTCGATGCCACGTTGGATGACCATATCGCGGTCGTCGGGGTGGATAATGTTGGCAGCCTCTTCCGAACTCATACTGGTCAGCTCTTCCACCGTATAGCCGCAAATATGAGCACTCGCTTGGTTGGCAAACACAGGACGGCCATCTTGATGAATCGTAAGCCCTTGCACCGAATGCTCCACGAGGAACCGATAGCGTTCCTCACTTTCTCGGAGCGTTTGCTCAATCTGACGACGTTCTGCGATCTCGTGGTGGAGGTTCTGTAAGATAGTCGAGAAGTCAAGAGCAGTTGAGAAGCCAAGAGAATTGGTTGTTGCGTTTGTTTCTTGCTCCCCCTGCTGCTGGCTATCGCGTTCAAAGAGGATAGCGTGTAATGTCTCACGTCGTTTTCGTTCCTCCGCAAGCGCCTGCGAGAGCATATCGATCTCAGCTTGATATGCTTCTGGGGTTTTTGCGCGTTCCTGCGGGCTAGATAGGTGGTGTTGCTGATCATCCATCATCGTCGCTCCCAAGATCTTTCATCGTGTGGGTGGTTTATGCTCGTGGGGGTGATGAGCCGTTGCAATGACTCCTTGACACACTCATATTCTTGTATCGCTTGCCCAAGAATATTCGAAGCACTCGCCAATTGATGTTTTTGACAGACAATTTCTAGCTCCTTACTGATAGCAGAAAGATTGAGGGCTCCGATCTGGGCACTGTTGAGTGTCAAAGAGTGAGCAAGTTGTACCAATTGCTCTGGTTTTGAGTCAGCAAGTGCTTGTCTCATATGCTCAAATTTCTGCTCGACATCTTCCAGATAGATGACAATAAGCCGTTGGATGATACCCGTATCGCCCCCACCCATGGTCATCGCAAACCGCTGCCAAATCGACATATCAAGGCTTGACCCATCTTGGCGGAGGAACCGCCCTCGATAGGGTACTCGTTGTATCGCTCGTGCTAGGGCCTCTAGCCGTATTGGTTTGCTAATGTAGTCGTCCATCGACCATGATCGGTATGTTTCTTCGTCCACCTTTACACTATAAAACGAAATGCCAATGATCCATGGTTGTCGATCACTCGGGAATGTCGTGCGGATCCGGTAGGTGGCTTCTTGGCCATCCATCTCTGGCATACGCAGATCCATCAATATCGCATCATAATATTGGCGTTCAAGCGCTTCAAGGACTTCCAACCCATTGGCGGCCACATCGGCCCAATAACCGAGGTGTTCCAATAACCGTAGGATAATCCGTTGGGTTACGGTATTGTCCTCTGCCACCAAGATGTTGAGCGGGTGGGTGGGGGAACTCAAGAGATGGTTGATGTAGGGGTCTTTTTTGGCTTGTTTGCTGTTGCTCTTGGAGTGGTGGGTCAATGTGTGGTGACATTCTTTGTCCTGCGAACCGACTATGTTGTTCCGAGGCTGCATTTCCATCCTGAGCATCAGGTGGAACGTCGTTCCTTCGCCGACGTTGCTCTCGCACCAGATAGCCCCGCCCATTTGCTCTGCCAGCCGTTTGCTCATCGCCAGCCCTAGCCCTATACCACTATAGTTCCGAGTAATAGACGAATCAGCCTGCCGAAATGGCTCAAACAGCGAGGGGAGATATTCCCGTGGGATGCCGATGCCCGTATCCTTGACCATGATGTAGACATTACACATATGTTCGGGCAGAGAAGTGTCTGCGCAAGGCTCTATCACCGCATGTACCGACACATTTCCCTTGTTGGTAAACTTGATCGCATTGCTGATCAGCTTGGAAAGGATTTGCTCAACACGCGAAATGTCGCCAAACAACAAAAACCCCGGGTCTTCGACGTGGAAGGAGAGAGACAGTTGTTTCTCGTCAGCATACTTGGTAAACAGATCGATGGTCTTTTCGATACACTCCTTCAATAGAAAGGGCTGATGTTCAAACTCAACTGCCCCCGACTCAAGTCGTGAAAAGTCGAGGATATCGTTGATGATGACAAGCAAAATATCGCCATTGGTGCGGGTGATATCAACACATTCACGTTGTTTTTCGGTCAGTTCGGTATTGAGCAGCACCGATGTCATCCCAATAATCGCATTGAGTGGTGTGCGGATTTCGTGGCTCATATTGGCGAGAAAATCGGACTTTGCTTGCATGGCGGTTTCGGCCTTTTCGAGGGCTTTCCGAAGCTCTTCCTCTATCCGTTTTTGTTCCGTGATATCCTGAACCGCACCGATAATCTGTATGCCGCTATAATGACTACTTTCGTCATTGCTCTCTTGTGGCAGCAAAACCGGCTGATTGTAATCGCGCAGCCACCGAATATCCCCGCTTTTTGTGCGAATACGATACTCGATGACGCGGGGTTGTGAGGGTGCTTGGTTGATGAGCAGACTGCGGGCGTTTTCCATATCCTCCGGCAGCACGACATCCTTCCACCCATTTTCAAAGCTGTTTATCTCTTCCACGGTATAGCCTGTGATGCGCGTAAATGCCCCGCTCACCCACTCGGTTGAGATATACGCTTCATACACGCACCCCGAATAGACGTAGTCGGAGATAAGCTCCGAAACGATACGGTGGCGTTCTTCGCTCTGCTGGAGCGCTTCGGCGGCGGCAGGGTGGAAATGGGCAACGTAGTGGTTGATTTCTAGCACGTGGGTGGTGTGTCCATGCGCATTGAAGATGGGGGTATACATGGTCTCAATCCACTGATCTTGTTGACCATGAGTACCTAAATGTGCATGATATTCTTGATGACACTCCACTCCATCCCCCTGCACGTGCATCAACCGCGATTCTCCGATGGGCATAAATGGCATATACCCCTTTTCGCCATGCAGTGCCTGCTCGAACAGCGTGGTATACCCCTTTTCGCGGGCACGTAGGTCTTGCAGGATATTGTAGGTGGCGATGGCTTCCTCTCGCGATACCCATTGCATTTGCTGATATTGGTTATTCATATCGGCAATATAGCCGTCGGCATGGAAGAGGATCATCGGGGTAGGTATTTGGTGAAAAAGCTCTACATAGAGGGATAAATCAATATTATTTTTGCTTTTTGTCATAAGCGGTAGCGGGCTGTTGGCACGTTCCTCCTCATATCGCAGCGAGAAGGAAAACAACCTCGCTATCCTCCTTTCTTGTGTACCGTCGTGCTCTGTAGATCTGCCGGTGGATATATTCTTCTTGTAGGCCCAATCTGTGAGAAGGGAACCCACTATTCACTTTGACGTGTTTGAAAAGAGTTGAATATCTCTGCTATCCTGGTAAATGAGGCTGCAGTCAGTACCGCTTGGGGATCAACCTCGTCCCCACTTCTTAGTCGGGGAGGGAAAACGATTCTTCCACATGTATGTGCATTGGGCTGAAAGTCTATCTATTTGTTGCCTATTAGTATCTATTGTACCGCATATTGCGATTGAAAAACAGTATGCAACCTTTACATAGGGAGATTCGTCCCATAGCTATGTGATTTGCGTCGCACGCTCTTGTCGGCTAGAGTATATATGAGTGTGCCGCAAGGACATACAGGATTTTTGTGTTCGACAAGAAAGGAGAAAAGCGCACCGTTTGCGCGCCATATTATGGGTGTTTCTTTATCCAAAGGTGGAAATGTCTCTCTCTCAAAGATGGATCCCGGGCTCGAAAAGGTGATGATTGGCCTGGGTTGGAACGCGCGTTCTACCGACGGAGAGCCTTTCGACCTCGATTCGAGTGCCTTTCTGCTCATAGAGAACGGGAAGGTACGCACCGATCAAGACTTCATCTTCTACAACCAGCGGCAGTCTCCCTGCGGAGCGGTGATCCACTCTGGTGACAACCGCACGGGGCTTGGCGAGGGCGACGACGAGATGGTGATGATTGAGCTTCACACCATCCCCCAAGAGGTCGTCAAGATCCCATTTTGCGTGACGATCCACGAGGCCGAAGCACGCCGTCAAAACTTCGGGATGGTCTCCAATGCTTTTATTCGCATTGTCAACACCAAAGACAATGAAGAGATGGCCCGCTATGACCTCTCAGAAGACGCCAGCATCGAAACGGCGATGATCTTTGGCGAACTCTACCGCCACAATGACGAATGGAAATTCCGTGCGGTAGGGCAGGGCTATGAGGGTGGGCTTACCTCGCTCGCCCGCAATTTTGGCGTCAGCGTCGGGTAATCTCCTTCAACCGTCTCCATCTCTTTATGGCACCATGGGGGAACGAGGTGCAGGCTTTCTGAGAGAGACCTGCACTTTTCCCCTATAATAGAGAGTACGATGGATAGCTTGTATGCGATAAAAAGTACAGAGACGGAAAGGATATACCCTCTTATGGGAGTTTCGCTGGTTAAGGGAGCAAACGTTTCTCTTACGCAACTCGATCCGCAATTGGAGCATGTGCGTGTTGGCTTGGGATGGAACACTCCCCGCGCTTCATCTACCCCCTTCGATCTCGATTCGAGCGCCTTCCTGCTCAAAAGCGATGGCAAAGTGCGCTCCGACCGTGATTTTATCTTTTACAACCAGATGCGCTCACCGTGCAACTCAGTCGCGCATTCGGGAGACCACCGCACCGGCTCAACCGGCACGGGCGACGATGAGACAATCGTCATCAACCTACACGGCATCCCAGAGGAGGTTGTCAAGATCCCATTTTGCGTGACGATCCACGATGCTGAGTCACGCGGTCAGACCTTTCGGATGGTTGAGCATGCTTATATCCGGGTTATGAATGCGGGAGATGACCACGAACTCGCCCGCTACGACCTCCGCGAAGACACGGCGTCGGAAACGGCGATGATTTTTGGCGAGCTTTACCGCCACCGCGGCGAGTGGAAGTTCCGCGCTGTTGGGCAGGGGTTCAAGGGCGGGTTGGGGCCGCTTGCCCAGTCGTACGGTATTATGGTAGACGATGAAGAGGCGTCCAAGCAGGAGGCACCATCGCCGCCACAGCCTCAACCGCAGCCGCAGCCTCAACCGCAGCCACCTGTGCAGCCGCAACCTCAACCGCAGCCACCTGTGCAGCCTCAACCGCAGCCGCAGCCGCAGCCACAAGAGCTTGTTGAGCAGACCCCTGCTATGCGTGCATTGCAAACACAAATACAGCAGCACTCGCCTGGGATTCATTCTCTCTCGCAGCAGGCGGGCAATACATTGGTGCGCATGGGGATGGAAAAACACCGTGCGCGGGTTGCGCTGTGCATCGACATCTCCCGCCCTATGGAGCGGCTCTACCAAACAGGCAAGATACAAAAGCTGGCAGAGCGCGTCTTGGCGATGGGCTGCCGCCTCGATTCGACCGGCGCAATCGATGTCTTTCTCTTTGGGCAGCAGGCGCACGCCGCAGGCTCAATGACGATTAACAACTTTCAAGGCTTCATCGACCGCGTGATTGCGCAGTATCACCTTGAAGAGAAGCCGTTTTATGGCAAGGTGATGCAGGCAGTGCGCATGTACTACTACCCCGAAGGCGGTGGTGGGATCCGGTTGTCGCCGCTGCAAGGCGAATATCCGGTGTATGTGATGTTCGTCTCCAATGGCACGACCAACGATGAAGATTCCACCCGCAATCAACTGCAAGCCTCTTCATATGAGCCGTTCTTTTGGCAGTTTATGGTCATCGGCAAGACCAAGAAAGATGTGAGGAGCCGCGGCATGCGTGGCTTCCTCGAACGGACGATTGCAAGTGACTTTCTCTTCCTCGAGCAGCTCGACTCGATGCATGGCCGCTATATCGACAATGCTAACTTCTTCAGCGTGGAAGATCTTGACCAATTGACCGACGAAGCGCTGTATGATTTGCTGCTCAACGAGTATCCGGCCTGGGTATTCCGGGCGAAAAGCCGTGGATTATTGCCGTAGAGATATTGAAAAAAGGAGTAGCAAAGATGGGTATTTCGCTTTCTAAGGGGGCAAACGTTTCGCTAAACAAGGAAGAGCCGGGGCTGCAGAAGGCGAAGGTCGGCTTGGGGTGGGATGCGCGCAGCACCGACGGCGATGCATTCGACCTCGATGCAAGCGTGTTTCTGATTCAAGAGAACGGCAAAGTCCGAAGCGATAACGATTTTATCTTCTACAACCAACTATCGTCCACATGCGGCTCGGTGGTGCATAGCGGCGATAACCTGACGGGCGAAGGCGAGGGCGATGATGAGGCAGTGCGGATCGATCTCAATGCCATACCGCCCGAAATCACCAAACTTGTCTTTGCGGTGACCATTCACGAGGCCGACGGACGCCGCCAAAACTTTGGGATGGTAAATGCCGCCTTTATCCGCGTGGTGAATGAGCAGAACAACCGCGAAATCGTGCGCTACGACCTCAGCGAAGACGCCAGCACCGAGACGGCGATGATCTTCGGCGAGGTTTACCGCTACCACAACGAATGGAAGTTCCGCGCAGTGGGGCAGGGCTACAACGGTGGGCTTGGGCCATTGGCGCGGTCGTTTGGCGTGAATGTGTGAGAGAGATAACAGTAGAAAGGTGACTATATATGGGTGTAAATCTAAGCAAGGGAGAGCGTATCTCCCTTACCAAACAGCAGGCCGGAACCCTCGCCGTCGTGATGATGGGGCTGGGGTGGGACGCAAAACAGAAAAAGCGGGGGTTTTTGGGGCTTGGCGGGGGCGAGAAAGAAATCGACCTTGACGCCTCGTGTATCCTTTTTGACCACAATAAGAAGGTGGTTGATGTGGTGTGGTTTCGGCAGCTGCAGAGCAAAGATGGCAGTATTATCCACACCGGCGACAACCGCACGGGGCAGGGCAGTGGCGACGATGAGCAGATTATCGTTGACCTGGTCAAGGTGCCCGAACACGTCAAAAGCTTGGTGTTTGTCGTCAATAGCTTCACGGGACAGGATTTTAGCCAGATAGAGAACGCCTTCTGCCGCCTTGTCGACCAAAAGACCGATCAAGAGGTGGCGCGCTACGACCTCAGCTGCCAAGGCCAGCACACGGCCCAGATCATGGTCAAGATCTACCGCCACGAAGATGAGTGGAAAATGCACGCGATTGGCGAGAACGCAAGTGGTCGTACCTTCGACGCGCTTGTTCCCTCCATCACGCCCTACATCTAACCTACATAACTTGTAACCTGCTCCGTACCACAGAAATGCCACTCGGGTGTTCACACCGCGGGTGGCATCTCTATCTCTCTCGATACAGCTTGCTCTCTCTTTGCTCTTTTCCGACAGCTTACGGCAGGTAGCGGCAACGCGTTGATGGCTCATCCGCCGACGGCGGCGGCGGTGGACGGAGTGGGTTATCGGGCTGCTGCACCTCAAAGTAGACCAGCCGCTCAATGTGGCTTGGGTTTTCCCCCGTCGCCTCGCTGAGGAAGTGCATCGTCCAGAAGCCGTGCATGGCGTTGTCGGGCGCACTCCACTGGATATCCACCCGCCCGTTGGGGTTGGAGCCGATGGCGTGTGCGGGGTCGTAGTCATATTTGCGGCCATTGGGGTCTTCGGCCCAATAGCGTATCGCGCTGCGAGGCGGGAAGCCGGTTGAGAAGAAGTGAAATTCGGTGTTGGGATAGCCAACGCCCGGCTCTACCGCCGACAGACACGGCTGATTGACCGGCACCGTCTCTGGAGGCGGCACGTAGGGCGGTTCGCGTACCTCAAAGAAGATCTCGTGCTGGATCTGGCTCTCCTCGCCCCGTGCCACCACCTTCCACACGCCGTTCGCCGCATAGGGCGGGGCCTTCCACGACCAGGTGACGGGGTCAAGGTCAGTCTTGAACCAATAGCGCTCATCATCGGCGTAGAGCGCGCCATCCGGGCTGTGGAACCAATACCCAACCCGTTCCCCATCTAGCCCGGGGGCCGAAAACGTAAAACTTGTCCCCGGCGGGCCGACCAATGGCTCAACCGCAAGATGCGGCGGGTTGGGCGGCAGCGCTGGCGATGGCGTGAGATCCATCTGTTGCGGTGGCGGGGTGACGACAAAGGGGATCACTACCTGCACGCCACTTTCCTCGCCGCGCGCCACGGCTGTCCACGTGCCGGGCGGCGCATGATGCGGCACCTGCCACATCCACTTAATCTGGCTCTCAAATGCATAGGCGGCATATCGATAATTATTGCTGTGGATACTGCCATCTGGCGCATTGAACCAATAGCCCACACGCTCACTGCGGAACCCCGTCGCCGTGAACCCAACCATCGATCCGGCGGTCACCTCTTGCGGGAAGACCGAGGAGGAGGGCGTGGGGAGACTGGCATGGGCATGTTGCGGCAAGGCAATGGCAAGCATACCAATGAGCAAAACGAACATGCCAAGAGGACGAAGCAAACGATATATCATAATATACTTCCTCATATACTTCCTCGTTTTCAGTGGTTTCAACTGTTCTTTCTTCTATAATACCACAGATGTCCAACTCCCACCCCCCACATCAGCCTCTCCTCCTCATTACCGCCGCTGAGGTGGCGTGTATTTCGATGACCGCACTGCCTCCACCACCCGATCTCGCCCTTCCTGCTTGGCGCGGTAGAGCGCACTATCGGCGGCTTTCATAACGGCCTCGTCCGTTGAGCCGTGGAGCGGGTAGCATGCAATGCCCATTGAGGCGGTCACGGTGCGGAGGGGCGTGCCATTATGCTGCACACTCAGTTGTTTGAGCCGCAGCCGAAACTGCTCTGCCCGCGTACGCGTTTCATCCAGCGATGCGCCGGGGAAAATGAGGGTAAACTCTTCGCCACCGTAGCGGCAGGCAATATCATCGCCGCGGCTGTGGCTCTGCAAGAAATTGCCCACCGCCCGCAACAGCGTATCGCCGCCGTCGTGGCCGTAGGTGTCGTTGAAGTCCTTAAAATGGTCAATATCTATCATAATGACGCCGACAGAGTAGTGGGCGCGGGTGGCCCGCTGAAGCTCACGTTGAAGCGTTTCGTCAAGGTAGCGGCGGTTGAAGAGACCCGTCAGCGGGTCGCGGATGGCTTGGTTGTGAAGCCGCTCCTGCATTTGGAGGTTTACCAGCTCAAGCCCAAGCTTGGAGGCCGTGGTCGTGGCCAATTCCTTCCAAAAATCGCGTAGAGAACGTACGCAATCTTGACGGATGCGAATGTGCAAGATGCCGATCATATTGCTCTGGGCCGACAACGGGATGCAGAGGTAGGGCGAGTCGGCTGATTGTTGTTCTTCTAGGCCGGTGAGTGGGCATTTGCAGGGTATTTGCCCCCCCGACCCGTCGACAACGCACTCTTGGTAGTGCTTGAGGACGTGGCATTCGGGCGGGATGGGGCTATCTACATCAAAGGGATACTCTCCCCACACAATCACCGACCGCATCATCCCGTCTTCGCCCTGAATGTAGAGCGCCCCCGACTGCTCATTGAAGAGCTTGATGAGGTAGGGCCGGATGATCTCATACGAATTCTTGACCGAGTGGCAGTGGTGCAGGCTATCGCCCATCTCGTTGAGCAGCACAATATCGCGGTTGCGCTGTTTGAGTTCGTCAATAGAGCGGGTCAGTTGTTGATTGGTCTGCTGCAGCTCTTGCTCAATCTTCTTCAGCTCGGTAATATCGCGGGAGATGGAGAAAAACACCTCGCAATTTCCCCACGCCCCGCGCGTCACCCGCGTCTGGACGGGGATGATCGTGCCGTCGCTGGTCATCAGTGGGATGTCGCAGACCGACTCGCGCCCCACCAACATCGCCAGCACAATTTCGAGCGCCTCATAGCGGCGATCCGGCGGGTAGATGTTGATGATGTGCTTTGCGAGTAGATCGGCTTCGGAATAGCCCAACCGTCGCTGGACGACCGGATTGCAATGCAGGATGTGGCCATCCACATCGAACACAATCAGGAAGTCATCAAGCGTGTCAAAGAGGATTTGCAGCCGTTGTTCGCTTTCGCGGAGCGCTTCTTCCGTCCGCACCCGCGCAATGATGCCACCAATCTGCGGCGCGATAGAGTCGATAGTCGCGCGGGCTTCCTGCGGGATCTCGTCGTGGGTGTGCGAGGCCAGGGTAATCACGGCGACAAGGTGGTGCTCGTTAACGACCGGCACCATTGCTACCGAATGCAGCCCCTCCTGCTGATAGACGTGATCCGCAAAGTCTTGCATCGTGGCCAGGGTGAAATATTGGACGGATTTCTTACGAGCAAGCCGGGCATTTAACGAGTTAGCCGGATAGAACGAGACATGCTCAGCAAATGGCTGCGACACCCCTTTGTGGACGATAAGATTTAAGTCTTTCGACTTCGGATCGACCATATACACCCCGCCGCAATCAATTCCCTCAAGGTGAAAGCAGATCTCCAGCAGCCGGTTGAGCGAATCGTGCAGATTGCCCATAGAGCTGAGCGCAATCGCCATATCGCGCTGGACACAGAGCATCTCTTCGGCGTGTTTGCGCTCGGTAATGTTGGTAATGATGCTGACAATCGCGTCGACGCGGCCCGTGGCCGTCTGAATGGCGCGCACGGAGAGGTCGCCCCAAAAGACACTGCGATCTCTGCGCACAAACCGCGTCTCCATGCAGTAGCTATCGATGACGCCGTGACGCAGTTGGTGAAACTGGTGATAGGAACGCCGTACATCGTCGGGGTGGGTGATATTGAGGTACGTCGTGCGGTAGATTTCCTCAAGCGAATGACCGAGCATATCGGCCCAGCGCTTGTTGACGTGGATGTAGTGGCCATTGGTATCCATCACGCCAATGCCGACCATCGCATTATCGAAGATGGCGCTCAGACGGGATCGGTTTTCCTCCAACTCCTTCTCAATGCGCTTGCGTTCGGTGATATCCCGTGCCACAGAGACGACTTCGACCAGCTCCTGCCCACCGGCGGTGTAGACTGCCTTGGCGATGGTCTCCAGCCAAATGTAGTATCCCCCCTTGTGGAGGAGCCGGTAGGTGCTGGTAAACTCGTGCGCCCCCTGAGCCAGTGCGTGGTGGCTATGCTTCACCACGTCGATATCTCTGGGGTGGACAAGCTCATAGCAGTTGGTGCCGACAAGCGTCTCCGGCTCATAGCCAAGGATCGACGTGCAGGCGGGAGAGACATAGAGATAGGTGCCATCTGGGCTATTGCGGGTGATAAGATCACTAATGTTGTTGGCCATCACCCGATAGCGCTCTTCACTCTCGCGCAGCCGTTCTTCTGCCAACACCTGCTCGGTGATATCGCGGTTGCTGGCGCGGTGGCCAATCAAATGCCCTCTGTGGTCGTAGACGGGCTGGGAGACATGCCCCACCCACCGCTCCTCGCCCTGCTTGGTGATGATGCGAAACGTGAGCGAGATCGCTCTGGGGTTGGTGACCGACTCCTCCAAATGCCACGCCACACTCCCACAGTCGTCAAGATGGACAATAGAGCCAAACAGACCGGAGATGGAGTAGAATTCTTCGGCTGTGTAGCCGGTGATACGTTCACAAGAGGGAGAGACATACAGATAGTTTCCCTGCGTATCCACCCAATATTCCCAATCATAAGCAAAATCGGCAATATTTCGGAACCGCTCTTCGCTCTTGCGGAGGGCTTCTTCGGCCCGCACCCGCTCACTGATATCGACCGACACCGCCCCCACTGCAACGACCTCCGTGTCGTGGGAGATGGGGAAGACCGTCGTAAGATAGGTGTATTCATCTCCATCAAGCACGTGCGACTCTTCAAAGGTTACGGTCTTGCCAGTTGTTACGACCTCTTGGTCAGCTTGGGAATGCTTGGTAGTGATATATTCTGGGAAGAGTTCATCATAGGTTTTGCCCAACGGATACTCAGGTGTTATCTGAAAAGATGAATTGAAAAAAGAATTTGTGTAGAGACACCGCCCTGCACAGTCTCGGATGATACATAAGACAGGGGCATATGCGGCGAATGCAGACAGGATGTGTTGTTGAGATGAGGTATCCTTGGGAGTAAGGATATCTGCCCATACAAACTCTTGTTGCAAGCAAGTACATTGGCGCTGATGCATCGCAAGAGCTTGTTCAAGCTCTGCAATTCGTTGGAGAAGCGCGTCGTTCTCGGCCTGAAGATCTATATGGGTATTCTGCGGGCCTACCATAGCGTACGTGCAGCCTTTCGTGACTCAGCTTCGAGAGTATGTTTATTACTAGTATAGTCCTATAGACAACCCCATGCCAGAGTCGATTTCTTTAAGTGGGTCTATCTCTCTCAGGCATGAGATATATCGAGGTATCTATCGATGCTTGTTGGGTGGGTCAGAATAGAAAGTACGTTGGTAGGGAAAGGGAGTGGAGAGAGACGTGAAGATCGCAGCAGTTGCGGGGGATGAGGATGAAAATGATTATATAATCACAGAAACAAAAACGACAGCAGCAAGCCACCTGCGAGACTGTTCTGCCACGTCGTCAGGTAGGCTCACTGCCGCCGCCATATTGCCATTGTGCCGAACAATGTCCGAATGTCGTTCTCTACGGGGAGACATTCTTTGCGGGGGCTATCGCAATCAACTGTGCTTGTTCTTTGCGGAGAGCAATCAACGCCCCCCGTACGCGGTAGGCGATGGGGTCGCCACTTGCGCTCTGCAGTTCAGCCGTGATGGTCGTGCCGGGGACAATGCCCATATCCATCAGCCGCCGTCGTTCGCTCCCCTGGTAGTCGGGGAGAATGCGGGTGATGGTGCTGGTTTCGCCCAAGGAGAGATCGGCCAACCGCCGTTCGGGTGAGGGGGGATGGTTCAGGGAATGGTTCAAGGGATAGTTCAGGGAATGGTTCATAGAATCCTATTTTTTCTTCTTTCCAAAACCAAATAAGCCTCCACCGCCTTTTTTCTTCGACTTCCCAGCGGGTTTCTTCCCTTTCTTTTGGCGACCTTTGGTCGCTTTTGTTGCGCTGGCAGATTGTTCTTGTTCTTGTTCTTCCTCTGGATTATCTTCTTCCTCACCACCCGCCATACCGCTGGTGAGCACTTGTCGTAGGCCGGAAAGGTCTTCATCATCACCGTCACCGCCCGACATCGAGGTGTCCTCATCGTCGTCAAAGGAGAGATCTTGGAGGGAAATGCGACGACCGGTTTGTCCTTGCCCATCTGCCACTACTTCACTCCCGCCAACCTCGGTGGGGGAGGTGGAGTGGGTATCTTTCTCAAAATCGATGCCTTCAGGAAGGGGAATATCATCATCATCTGGTGCTACAGGTGTTGCTGGTGCCGCCCCCTCAGATCTCCCATTCCCCGCCGGAGCGGGTTCAGTTGGGGCAATGGGTTCCGATGCGTGTTTGTCTTCCTTGTCTTCCTTGCCTTTCTTGCCTTTCTTGGCAGGCTTCTCACCTTTTGATTTTTTGGTGGGCGGGTCAGGCGATGATATGACCGGCTCCGGTTGTTCCTCCTCTGGCCCTTCAAGATAGGGGCTTTCACCTTCCTCCACCCCCAACGCAACCAACCATTCCCATTGTTGAGCACGGCGTTGGACAGGGTCTTCTGATAATGCGAGTGGGCGGCCACGTGCATCTATCACCACTCCCAACGCACTCCCCTGTATCGCAGCCACATCTGACGACACTTCGGCACCGGCAGCATTCTTCCCGATATGTACTCCCGATTCTGGCCGTAGGACGAGTTGTGCCCGTTCCCCTTGCGTGAGCGGGATGCGGGCAATCTGTCCGTGACGTACGGTGATCGTATGTGTTTTCCCCCGCACGGTATGCAGCTCTGCCTTAAGCGCCGCTTTCCCCGGCTTGCCGTTCCCCAATGGGACGACGCACGTTGCCAGCGGGACGTTGGAGAGGAAATCACGTTCAAACGTCGTCACGGCGGCGTCGGTGCTAAGTCCGGCAAGCGCGCCACACGACGCAATCAACCCAAGCGTGTCGAGGTGAATGTCGATGGCGAGCACACTCTCTTCCGCCGTTGGCTGCAGCGCGTCGAGGAGCGTGAGGAGGGCGAGACCATGGTGCGGGGCGTGGGCCAATATCCCGCCCTCCCCCACGACCATATCATAGGCCATTTCGGGGTATTCTTCCTTGATCGCTGTGATAACCCCTCTCAACGCCTCTCTCGCAACGGCATGCTCTATCAAGATGTCTTCATGGCTACTGGGGAGGAGATGAGGGCGCAAGAGCTTGTTGAGCATCCAATGCGTCAGATCTTTTCGTGCTATCCGAAAGGGGAGCCAGCGGGTGATACGGTTCAAAGATTGTTCACTGATGAGCGAAGAGATGCTATATCCTGTGCCCCGCGTGCCGAGCACCGTGTGGTGGAAGTGACGGCTATCTGCACAGAATGCGCTGGTGCTCGCCGAACCGACATCAAGTGTGAGCACACGCCGTTGGTAGCGTTCTGCCAAGAAGCGTGTCATCACCCCATTGGCCAGGGCCGTGGTGGTAAGGGGCGTGCTGCACAACTCCTCCAATATGTCATAGCCCGGCAATTGGGTCAAGGTTGTCTCATGGTAGAGCTGTTCAAGCGCCTTGCGAGTAGGCTCTAGCCGTTCCTGCTCAAGCGCTGGGCGGACGTTGTCAACCACGAAAAGTTCGGCCTTGCCCATCAACACTTTTTCTACCGCACGTTGTGCTTTGCTATTTCCGGCGTAGACCACTGGATAGGAGCTAGCATCTTGCCGTTGATGGCCACTCGTATCGACCGAGGTGCGGAGAGTGGTGAGCGCAACAATATGCGCTAATCGCTTGATCGTCTCGGTGGCCCCGCCCTCAAGCCCGCCGACCATCAAGACCGCATCGGGGGTCAGTTTGAGCATGATCTCCACCTGCTGCTCAATCCACGAGGTATTAGCGCTTGCACGGCTCACAAGTTCGGTCTCAGGGATCTCTTCTTCGGCAAGATCTTCTTCTTCGTGGGCATTGTCGAGCGTGACGACCTGCAAGACGTTGGTATAAGTACCGCGGCTGGCATGCAGCCCGCTCTTGGCAGAGACATTGTGCGAGATAGCCGTGATGATGAGCGATAAGGTACCAGCCGCACTACTCACCGCGATGATGTGGTTGATACCGTCGCGCTCTTTGTTTTGCGGCATCACCAGCTTCCCATCGCCGACCAGTTTGCGCCCAATCAGCCCGGAAATTTCGGTTGCCCCCTCCAAAATGGCGATACTCGCATTGCGGTAGGGAGGCTCAAGGGTGCTTGGCTTCTCGATTTGGCTGATGAGGCGTGTTTCGCCCTCCACGCTGTCTACCAAGAAAATGCGTGTGGTGACACTCCCGATCTCTGCGATGAGTACCGAGCCTAATTCTTCCGACATAGATGCACTTCCTCGTCTTTCAACCCCCGAAGCAAAGCCTACGCAAACAATCCCTGTACCCACGTGGCCAGAAATTCAAGCCGGTCGCTCAAGGCGGTTAGGTAGGTAAGCAACGCTCCCGCCAAAAACACCCCAAACGCGACCATCAAGACCCATCGCCCCATCCGCGCACTGACAGCGGAAATGCGGAGTAATCCACCGCGGTTGCCTGCAGTGAAGTAGAAGTAGCTTAAGACCATCACGACCCCAATCGCAAGCACAACGGTGCCTGCAAGCTCGGCGGGCGTGCCTGTTGTCGCGATGTGGGCCGTATCCAGGACTTGCGGGATGAGTGTTCCGGCAAGCGCGCCCCCAAATGCCACCGCCGCCCCCACACCAAAGATGAGGCTGAGAGGAATATCGGCCAACCACGACCCCACTTGTCGCCCGATGATGCGCGGGAGAAAGAAGAAGCCCAAAAGAAGCGGAATACCCCGCAATGCGATGAGGATGGGTTGATCGAGATTGTTCACGGTCTGCAGCCCGGCAGGGAGCAGCACTTGATGATAGACCACAACAAACGCATACCCAAGCGATACCCCGATAAAGAGGTATTGGGTGGCGCGGAAGACGGGATTGTCAGCCACAATACGGCTGAGCACCATCAGGGTGATAATGACGGCAATCAGATCAATGACGAATGGCGTCACAGTGGCTATGTTCCTTTTTTCTTCTTCGATTGAGCATCACGCTTCTGCTTCTGATCCGGTTTTTTCTCAGCCCTCTTGTCGGCCTTCTTGTCGGCCTTCTTTGGCGGAGGCTCTTTGGCGTCCTTTTTCTTTTCTTGCTTCTGCCGCGGTTTTTTGCCTGCTTTCTCTGGTTTTTCAGCAGGGTGCTTGGGAGGACGGCTCCGCGGCGGTATCTTCGACCCAACCACCCGCACAAATATCCCCACCACGACCAGCCCAAGGAATGCCGCGATGGTGAAGTAATAATGACCACTGGTCTGGGCGGTGGAGGTGGCTATTGCTTGGTTGCCAAAAGCCGACCCAAGAAGCGTCTTGTAGGAAAGTGCCCCCTGCTTGCCAACCAACGAGTAGACCATGTCATATTGGAAGTAGGGCTGCGCAAGTGGAGCCACTTCCGACGGCAAAACAAACGCCATCGGGATTTCAGGGGCTTCGCGGTGGACTTGCTCAATCCACATTTGCACATCTTGCAGGTGGTCGCCCATCACGACGATCATAGAAACATCGTGGATGGAAGTGATACGCGGCTCACGCGTTTCGAGGTCGGTGGCAACTCCACCAATCGTCGCGTCCTGTCCTTTGAAGTCGGAACTGAGGGTAGAACGGAAGTCCTTGGCGATGGATCGCAACGCCAACTCGCCGCCCGGTCGATAGCCAAGCAACACATAATCGACACCTTTGCCCACATACCCCGCTTGTTGGAGAGGGTCGCGCAGGTCGAAGGAGAGCATGGTACCCTGTGGGTCGGTGCTCATCAGGATGAGGTGCGTTTTTTGTGCCATCAGATGCTGTGTAACCGCTTCCTCCAATGGCCGCAACTCACTCTTGTTTTGCCCATCCCACTCATAGGCGATAAGAACAATATCCCCTTCGGAAAGCGAATCGACTGTATTGAAGAGCGCTTCGGTTTTTGTTCCGCCAAGCGATGCGACAGGCTCGTTGGGGCGGAACATCGCCGTAAAGGCGGGGAAGATCAATCCAATCAGTAAGATACCTGCCAATGCAATAGAAAGAACACGCTCTATCCCGATCTTCTGCCACGTTGTTGGTTCAGGAGCAGGTTCGGGAGGCGGCGACTCTGGGTAGGGATTGGCAATCAGCTGCTCAAGCAAGTTTGCCGCCTGCATCTGCGAGGCACTGCGTTGGTAGATAGGCCGAGGTAGGGAGATAGTCGGCGGTGCAACCTCTGCTGCACTTTCTTCCTCTTCCTCATCCTCAAATTGGCGTATCTTCTCAAGCCAACTCTTTGCTTTGCGGGTATCTTCGGTCTCTTTCGGCTTAGATGGCTCAGAGGGGCGCAACCACGCAGGGATATCTGACCCGCCCAGGAAGCCTGTATTTTCACTTCCCTTCATCTCCTGGTCTTCTTCACCAGGGAGTGTGGGGGTTTCGATATCGGTATCGTCGAACCACGACCCGAAATCAGTCTGCGTATCGGCATCGCTGTCGGAGACATCAAGGCTATCCGTCGTTGTGGTGTCATCGGGAGAAGCGGTCGCGACAAAGTCGTCCTCCTCTCCTTCTGTCTTCTGCAGCCACGGTGGGAGCCCTCCATCGTCGGCGGCACCCGATTCATCTTCTCCAAGCCACGGCGGGGTTTCAGACGTTTGGTCTTGGAATGCCGCACTGGGTGCTACTTCTGTTGCCTCGTCTCCAGAGAGCCAATTTGGCAAACCCGAGTCGTCCTCGGCTTCGGATGGCGCTTCGGATGGCGCTTTGGCGACGCTCTCATCGCCCCCACCTTCATCGCCCCCGCCCAGCCAACTCGGGAAACTTCCTTCCTCTTCAGCCGCCGCATCATCCTCTTTGGAGAACCAACTGGGAAAATCACCTTCGGAGGAGGGTTTCGTTTCGTCCTCATCCCCAATGCCGGAGAACCAACTTGCAGTATCTTGTTCGTCTTCAGCCGCTGTCGTACCAGTGTCACCGGTATCACTAGCCAGCCAATCGGGCAATACCCCTTCGTCATCAGAGCCTAAGGAACTCTCAATATCATCTCCATCATCTCCGTCAGAATCAAAGCCGGAGAGCCAATTGGGCACCCCGCTATCATCACTCGTCTCTGCGACGGCGGCAGGTTGTTGGTCATCCTCATCGCCCCCGCCGATGCCGGACAACCAATCGGGGACACCGCTATCATCCGCGGTCTCTGCGACGGCGGCAGATTGCGTATCATCCTCATCGCCCCCGCCGATGCCGGACAACCAATCGGGGACACCGCTATCAT
>CAZGLO010000002.1:31728-100115 GCA_964526735.1 uncultured Chloroflexaceae bacterium
GCGTATCATCCTCATCGCCCCCGCCGATGCCGGACAACCAATCGGGCACCCCGCTATCATCCGCGGTCTCTGCGACGGCGGCAGATTGCGTATCATCCTCATCGCCCCCGCCGATGCCGGACAACCAATCGGGCACCCCGCTGTCATCAGCAGCAGCAGGCTCATTGTCGGCGATGACGGACGATTGGGTATCATCATCCCCTCCACCGATTGCAGACATCCAGTCGGGGATACCGCTATCATCCTCTGCAGCGCCTGCGACGGCGGCAGGTTGCGTATCATCCTCACCGCCCCCACCGATATCTGCGAACCAATCGGGCATACCACTATCACCCGTGGTATCCTCAGGCTCATTGCCACTAAAGAGCCAATCAGGCACGCTTCCTTCGTCTGATTCGGCGTCGATAGGGGGAGGGGGAGAAGAGGCTTGACTGCCAGCAGTCATTTCTTCTTCATCTTCCCCGCCTCCTCCCAGGCTCGAGAGCCAGTCGGGCATCTCCATCGCAGAGGACGATTCGTCGGTTTCGGCAGAAGGGAAATCACTCGATTCATCCTGCATCCATGCAGGCATATCCTCCTCAATGTTCATGGGGATAGTAGGGCCTGAGCCTACCCACGACCCGCTGTCATCAGGAGGAGCTTCTCCAGCCAAAATATCGTCGATATTGAATGGTTGCGGCTCGTCGGAAGCCGGGGGAGATGTGGGCGTATATGGTTCGTTGCTTGCTTCGGGATAATCTTCATCATCTGGATATTGGTCAGAAGGGAGATTTTCGAGCTGCAGCGTCTCAACCCGCTCGATCTCTTGCTCAAGCTCATCGGTTGAGACATCGGGGAGCATGCCGGTAATGTGGCGCTCTACCTCATCAGGAAGGTCTTCATCCTCTTCAGCAACCGAAGGAGATTCTTCTTGCGCCGGTTCCTCTGATCTCGGTTGTTCTTCATCCACGCCCAGGCTGCGCAGCCAATCGGTTGCGCCAATCGGCTGTCGAATGCGCAAGGTAGATGGTTGGGTGCTGGATGATTGGGCAGCTTGTGGTTCGCCTATCTCGCCTTGGAGGTCACGGAGCCAATCGGGGATAGCTTCCGGGGTACTGCTGAAGGGGTCACTCTCTTCAAACCAATCGGACGATTCGTTCTCGTAGGAGTTGGGTGGCGATGATTCGGTTACATCGGCGAGCCAACTGGGCATCCCGCCCGATGATGGTTCTTGGGATGGCTCTTGAAACGGCTCTTGAAATGCCTCATCGCCCGTATCCTCTTCTTCGTGCGAACGAGAAGCGGGCCGTTCTGGGAGTGGTACATCTTGTAGCCAAGGTGGAAGGTGTTTCATAGCAATGGCGGCGCAGGAACCCACTTTGCTTGAGCGGGTGGAGGAAGTGCAGCCGTCCTCCTTTCTGACAGACTATCCCGTCTATTCCGTCTATTCTGTTTGGAACCCCACAGCCTTCTCTCAAGCACGTCATACGTTCGTCTAGTTAATCTAAGAATGGCTGATCAAAGCCGAGCAACACGCGCATTCCGGCCACCAAGGTACCGACAGCAACGCCGATAAGCAAGCCTCGTGCTCCGGCCAACGCAATGTAGCGGTTGATCCACGACACCCCATCGGCGATGGCTGGCTGGGCCGCAATAGGAGGAAATTGAGCGATCAAGACCAACAACGCAATTCCCAGCATCACAAACACCTCTGCCGAACGGCGCTGCGAAGCGCGGATAATCGTACGGAGGCTGAAAAAGGCAAGCAATGCCAAAAGACTACTCACCAATGGCTCATAGACGGCATGAAAGAGATACCGAATAGGTTCTTCAGCCAGGTTTTGAGGGAAAAGCACCAGGCCAGGGATCCCCACAATCCCCACGATCATCACGGCGAGCATAGACCCCACGAGAATAAGGCTATATCCCCAGTCAGAATCGCGGCTGATAACACGCCGGATATGTGATGTTGCGACGCTCCCCACACCGACAAGCAGGGCGAGGGCGGTCAATATCGCTGCCCAATCGATGAAGACAAGTGCGAGTGATGAGACCGTTTCGCCCGCCCCGACCGTATCTATCAAGACAATTAAACCCGTCGTTCCAGCAATCAAGGTTGCGAGGAGCCGCTTCGGGTTTCCAAAGAGTGTGGCAGATTTCTCTTGTCGCGATGGTTTGGCTGGTTGCTTTGGCTGTTTTGGCTGTTTCGATTGCTTAGACTTCTTTGGTCGTTTTGCCATCTCGTATCGCTACCCTTAATATTCGGTTATAGCTTCAGGAACCAGAGCGAATCTTGTTGTCTGTATCGTATCGACACGTTTTTGATGTCTCTCTGCGTGCCTCAACGAACGCTTGCCATACCGGGTAATGGGGGCCATCCAAACGTTGGTTGCAGCACATGGTAGATAACTCCACCGATGATGAGTAATATCACCACGGTGCGGAGCGTATCTTGTGTTACCAAACGTGCTTGTGGTGCTTTTTCTTCTGTGAGATAGGCTTCTGCAGCAAACACTTCTTCGCCAAGAAGCGTATAGGGCGTATTTATCATCGTCACCGGCAGCGCATCTACGCTTGTTGTACCAATAATCTGTGGGATAGCGCGGGCGGCTCCTTCCTCCCCAAAGAGCAGAAATTCTCGCCCAAAGCTCCCAATGAGTTGGCTTGCCTCCAGTTTTTGGCGCGCGTAGAGTGTCATAACACCAGTCGCGTAGGCAGTTTCATTCTGGTGCGCCAACAGTTGAGCGCTTGATGGGTCGTAGTCATGGGCGCGCCCCGCCCGCCGATAGGCTTGACGCAAAATCCCCCGCAGTGCGAGGTGTGCCACGGCGTCGCCGCTGCTGACCAAGATAGGTGCGCCATGCTGAGCCGCTTCATTCGCCACGTGTTCGGCGGCAAGCAGTCCAGCGACCGTCTGCCCCATCGTCGTATGGTTGCCAATCGTCCCCGCGCCGGGCGAAAGATGAATGGCGTGACCCGTCTCTGCCCCCCGCCCCAACGCATCACGGAGCGGCTGAAATTGGGGGAAGGGTCGGCGGAGAGGGGGCGTATTGCGTGCATCAAGGGCGCGCGCATGGTAATACCACGCCAGGGCAACGATACCTAGGAATAGCAAGAGAAAAAAGATTGTCTCAATGGGGAGCGCCATGATATGGTTCTATCTAGACCACCTAGACCACAGATCGACCTACGTACTACGTATACTCTCTCCAGATCGTACCAGATCGTACCAGATCATACTAGATCGTGATGCGATCTTGGTGTATCTTGTTCAAACGAAACAATGCTCTCTATTCGTTGATGATGACGACGTTGTGGGTTGGAAGGCGATGACCTTCTGTCCAATTTTGATGATAGCACACCCACACCGTCCACGCAAATAATTGCACCTCGCAATCGCATAGCTGCCCTTGCCTCATCATAATACTTGCGTATGGCCTGCCTCTTGACATTCGTGCGGCTATGGGGTATACTTAGTGTGTAAATAACACTAACTGGTGTAAGGAGTCGTTCCTTTGGAAGAAACCGCAGCAACCTACGATGCTTCTCGCTACCAACGCCCCTCTGTGACGGTCGATGTGGTGATTTTCACCCTCCGCAACCGTGAACTCCATGTTTTGCTTGTCCAGCGGCGGCGGTGGCCATATGAAGGGCATTGGGCGCTTCCTGGCGGGTTTATTGAGATCAACGAATCGCTGCAGGAAGCCGCTCTGCGTGAGCTAGAAGAGGAAACCGGCGTCCGCGATGTCTACCTTGAGCAGCTCTACACCTTCGGCGCGCCCGACCGCGACCCCCGGACGCGCGTCATCAGCGTGGCCTACTTTGCGCTGGTGCAGTCCGACAAGCAGGTGTTGCGGTCGAGCGATGAAACAACGGATGTGCGCTGGTTTCCCATCAACGATATCCCCGAAAAGCTTGCCTTTGACCACAATGAGATACTGGAATGTGCATGTACCCGCTTGCGCTCCAAGCTTGAATATACGACGCTTGCCTTCCAGCTCTTGCCAGAAGTCTTCAGCATCCTAGAGCTAAAAGATATCTACGAGCAAATCTTGGGCGAAACGCTTGACAAAGGCAATTTCTACCGCAAGATCAAAGAGTCCGGCATCTTGGAGGAGACCGACCTGATGCGAGAAGGCCGGGGCCGTCCGACCCGCCTCTGGCGGTTCAAGCGCGACCGGGGAGATAAGCAATTTGTCTTTCGGTGGCGCGAAGACCGCACGCCATCCGAGCAGAAGCACTCGCAGAGCAGCTAAAGAGAGCCGTTTAGAGCTATCCAAAGCCATCCAAAGCCATCCTGAGCAACCAAGGAACGACAGCTATGCCCTTCTCAACACTTGTTGCCCAACTCCGCCCGCACAAGGGTGATTACGATGCCAATATTGCGCGTATTGGAGAGCTATTCGCCCAATGCGCCACCTTCCCCCTCCGCCCGGATGTCATTGTCCTGCCGGAGACCTTCCTAAGCGGGTATTTCTTGGAGGGCGGGGTGCGGGAGATAGCTCGTCCGGCTGGGCAGGTTTACGCCGATATCAATGCTGCCTACCGTGCGGTGTGGGGCGGCGATCCCCCGCTCCTTGATATCGTGCTTGGCTTCTATGAGCGCTACCGCAATCACTTCTACAACAGCGCGCTCTATGCGACGCTTGGCTCGCCACCGTCTCACTCGCCTGCCTCACCTTCTTCCTCGCCATCGCCTGTCGCGCCCATGCTCCTGAACCCTGGTATCAAGCATGTCCACCGCAAAGTCTTTCTGCCGACGTATGGCGTCTTTGATGATGCGCGCTTTGTGGAGGCAGGAACGCATATTGCTGCTTTTGATACGGTTCATGGCCGGGCGGCGATGCTCATTTGCGAAGATGCCTGGCATAGTATTGGCGGGATGGTGGCCGCGCTTGACGGGGCAGAGGTGGTCTATGTGTTGAGTGCTTCCCCCGCCCGCGGCGCAACCGGCCATCGTCCCGCCAACATTGAGCATTGGGAAGACCTTGCGCACCGTATTGCCGATGAGCATGGGGTCTTTGTCATAGTATCGCAGCTGGTCGGCTTTGAGGGCGGGAAAGGGTTCCCCGGCCAGTCACTGGTGATGGGGCCGCGGGGCGAGATTATGGTAGAGGGGCCGCTGTGGGAAGAGGCGGCGGTGGTTGCGACTATCAACACCGAAGAGATTGCCTTTGCGCGGGCCGATATGCCACTCCTCTCTGACCTTGAGTTGATGATCCCCCATATGCAGCGCGAACTAGACCGCGCCGCGCACGCTGACCGTGCTCATATCTCGTGGGATGAGGGGACGCAGTCGGCGGTGGCGGGTGGGAAGGTGGCGGGTGGGAAGAATGTCCCGCGTCCTCACCTCCTCGAATCGCCAAAGCGCATTGTGCCTGTCATCGAAGCGCCACCATTTGACCCGCTCTCTGACGAGCGCTGCACCATTAATACCGACTTGGTGCACCGATGGCTGATTGAGTTCCTGCGAGATGAGGTCACCCGACGGCGTGGCTTCAACGACGTGGTATTGGCGCTGTCGGGCGGGGTCGATTCGGCATTGGTCGCCTTCCTGTGCGCCGAAGCCTTCGGCCCGGAGCATGTTCTCGCCCTGCGTATGCCCTACCGCACCAGCAGCCAAGAGAGCTTAGATCATGCGCAACTCTGCATTGATCAGCTTGGCATTCGGTCGGAGACGATTGATATCTCTGCCGCCGTGGATGGCTATGCCACGCTCGACTCGGAGATGGACGGGCGGCGCAAGGGGAATATCATGGCGCGGATGCGGATGATCGTCCTGTTCGACCAATCGCAGAAACGTGGTATGCTACCCATAGGGACGGGGAATAAGACCGAACGGTTGTTTGGCTACTTCACGTGGCATGCTGATGATAGTCCGCCCGTCAATCCGCTCGGCGACCTCTTCAAGACGCAGGTGTGGCAACTTGCCCGCCATGTTGGCGTACCGCCGGTGATTGTTGAGAAGCCTGCCAGCGCTGACTTGATTGTGGGGCAGACGGATGAGGATGATTTTGGCATCAGCTACCCCCGCGCCGACCGCATCTTACACCTCTTGGTGCAGGGGTATTCGGTTGGGCAGCTTGTCGGACGGGGGTTCCCCGCCGAGGAGGTGGCGTTGGTGAAGCGGCGGCTTGATACGACCCATTGGAAACGCCACCTGCCAAGCACCGCGATGGTCAGTGCCACGGCCATTGGCGAGTTTTATCTCCGCCCATTGGACTATTAATGTAACTATTAATGTAACTATGATGTTGGCTATTCCCTGTATATGTGGGTTGAAGGAACCCAGAAAGGCTTGTTTATGAGTACAAAGAACGTGAAGGTTAATCTGAGTGATCATTCCCGCCCTTTCCTTCGCTATCTTGAACGATGGTATGACGCATTGCCCAATGTGCCCTTGCACGAGGTGATTGGCGATACGCCGCACGAAGTGGCCGTTATCTCGGTCGATATGATTAACGGGTTTTGCAAGGAGGGGCCGCTCTCTGGCCCACGTGTAAACGCGCTCTCCGAACCTATCGCCACCTTCCTGGAGCAGGCGCACAATGCGGGTGTCCACGCGATGGCGTTGGCGCAGGACAGCCACGACCCCAATACACCAGAGTTTCAGGCCTACCCGCCGCACTGCATCGCAAATACGCCCGAAAGCCAAACCATCGAGGAGATTGGCAGATTGCCCTTTGCCGATGAGCTTACGATTATCCCCAAAAACTCGTTGAGTATGAGCATTGGGACGCCATTTACCGACTGGATGGAACGGCATTGGGAGGTGAAGCGGTTTATTTTGGTGGGCGATTGCACCGATCTATGTGTTTACCACGCCGCGATGTACCTCCGTATGCACGCCAACGCGCACAACCTCGAACGGCGGGTGATTGTCCCTGCCGCGCTGGTCGATACCTATGAGGTTACGGTCAGTATGGCGCAAGAAGCCGGTATCAAAGCGCACGACGGCGATTTGCACCACGTGATGTTCTTGCACCATATGGCGCTCAACGGGGTAGAAGTGGTTGCCCGCTTGGTGTCGTAGCCCGCACTTCTATGAGGCCCTGAAACTCGTACGGCATGCAGTTAACCCAACCAGATGCACTTGACACGTTAGAGGTCTATGTCCGCGTCTACGACCCAAGCCGTCGGCTCTACGTCGTCGCGATGCTGCTTGAAGGGGGGCGGAGCTTCACCGACCAACTGCGGCTTGACGACCTCCCGCCCATCCCCACCCTCGGCGGCGACCGCGACCGCATTCGGGCATATGGCCTCCGACTCTTCTCCACCCTTTTCACCGGCCCGCTCACCGAAGTCTTTCATCAAGCCTGGGCGGCTGCTCAAGCCAAACAACGCGGGTTGCGCTTGCGGCTGTGGCTGGAGGGGGATGACCCCATCATCCACGAAACCGCCTGGGAACTCCTTCATTACGACACAAGCGGGGGAAATGCTCCTCCGCTTCCGCTTTCTACCAGCAATCACATCCTCTTTTCGCGCTCCCTGTCGAGTAGCGAGCATTGGGGCGAGCCGATCAAGCGCCGTCCGGTGCGGGTGCTGGTGGCCGTCTCAGACCCCAACGACCTCGAAACCGCCTGGCCCGGGCTGGTGGCGGTCGGCAAGGAACGCTACCACCGTGAATTGACCCGCATCCTTGAGCCGATGACCGACTCCGGCGGCATTGCCTATGAGATATTGCCCCATACGTCGGTGGAGCGGCTCACAGAAGCGCTCAACCAAGACCCAGGCTTTGATGTCGTGTTGTTTATTGGCCACGCACTCCAAAGCTCCACCCGCGGCATTCGGCTGATGCTGGAGGATGAGCAGAGTGACCACGGGGTGCTCTACCGCGGCGAGCATGCGATCTCGCTGCTGCGGAGCATCAAACACCGTCCGAGTTTGGTGATGCTGATTGCCTGCAATACTGCCAACCGTTCGGACGAAGCGCCGCCGCAAGAGGTCGAAGAGCATATCCGTGAGGGCAACCGCCCGCTCTATGCTGCCTCATCGTTGGCGGAGCAGATGGTACGTCAAGTGGGCATACCGGCTGTCATCGCGATGCAGGACTTTGTGGCGGTCGATCTGGCGCGTGAATTTACCTACTGTGTGAGCACTGAACTTTTGCAGCACGGCATCATCGATAGGGCGGTCAATGCGGCCCGGCGGCACGTTTTTCAGCCGGAGAGCGGCGGGTGGAGTACGCCGGTGCTCTTTATGCGGCGGCAGGATGGACGGCTCTTTGCGCCCAACTCGCGTTTGGAGTATGCTCGTGCTGTGCTTAATGACCACCGTTTTTCGCAGTGGAGCGGCGATCATTCGCCCTTCATCGACATGGAAGTCATTCCGGTGTCGGCGGGGCAGGATTGGACGATTTTGCAGCACCACCCCGAAGATGGTCACCCGCCGCAAGACGCCATTGAGGCACTGAAAGAGGCAGTACGACGGGGAGAAAGAGGGCAGTGTGATGGCTTGTCGGAGGCGGGGGAGGCGGGAAAAACCACAACCACTGAATATTGCAATATGGTCGCCTTGATTGGCGCGCCGCGGATGGGGCAGAGTGTGTTGCTACAGCGATTTATGTTCGACCTCGCCTATTCGCTCTACTACCCCAATAAGGCGGGTGCTGATCTATACGAGTTTTTCTACCGGCCACTTGCCATCTACGTCCCGCTCGACTGCTACAAAGACCTGACGGTCAGCGCCCACCGCCTCCGCCACCTCATCCTGCAATCGGCGCGGGAGATGGGCGAGATGTTGGCAGATATCTTGGAGACGATATTGCTGCCTTCTTCGGCTTCTATCCTGCCAGATGAACAGCCCCGCTATGTCTTTGTGCTTGACGGGCTTGATATGGTGCCGGATGAGCAGCGGATGGACGCCGCCCGCGAAATCATTGAGCTGGTTGAGGAATTGCCGCAGCAGCAGGTCATTGTGAGCTGTGCAAAGCATCTCTACCCAAGCACGGTCTTCCGCTGGAACCGCACGCTCATCATTCAGCCCATCAATGAGCGGCTTGTGGTGCGATATCTCCACCGCCGCGCCCCCGCCAACAGCCAAATGCTTTTCCGGCGCATTGTCGAGAACCGGCTGCTGGATATGACGACCAACCCCGTCCTGCTCTCGCTCATCTACGACCACCTCACCCGCCCCGATGGCGAAACATTGACCCGCAACCGCGCCGTAGACGAGTATATCAAGCAGACCCTTGCCATTATCCCCGACCAGTATAAGCAGGGAGAGTCGGCATTAAAAACATTGGTATCGTTGGCGTGGTATGCCCATTGGAACCACAAAAGCATCCTCTCAACCGACGAGGTCTTTTACGTGTTTAATCGGGTGCGGAAAACCCGTGATTACAGCCTTGAAGACCTCTACCAAGCGTTCCACAACGCCGATGTACTGGTGAATGTGGGCAAGCGGCAGGTTCGCTTTATTCACCCCATCCTCGACTCCTACTGTTCAGCATTGGCGTTGGTCTGGGCACCCAAGCACGAACGCGACAAGCATCTCCACGATGTGCTGGTGATGTGTAGTGTGCCGGAGCGGCAGGAGTGGTGGGAAGATACGTTAGTGGCGCTTGTCAACCTCCTCCCGGAGCCGCTGCCCTTCCTGAAGAGTTGCACGCACGCGGCACGGGTGTGGAGCGGGCCACATATTCTTTTGGCGGCGCGGTGTTTTGCTGCCCTGCCCGAGATGACCATACGACGGATGGCTTCTTACCTGCGGCTAGAGCTGCTTGATGCGTCGCTGACAGGGTTACGGTCGGCGCAAGAGCCTTCTCCCGACCGCCGCGCCCAAATCGTCTCATCGCTGGGCACGGTTCACTATTCCTTCTCAAATTTGGCAAGTCGGCGGGATCGAGAGCTGGCGCAGTTGCTGCTGCGGATAGAGGATGAGTTGGTGCGCATCTTGACGCAGCGCGTTCGGTGGACGCCCGGCGGGCTGCGCTATGATTACATCAATGTGCGGATTGCCGCGGCACGTGCCCTCCGCAACCGCTACACGATATTGGGCGAGCAGCTTACCGAGATACGGGCGTGCCGCCAGGAGGGTGAGCCGTTTGGCAAACAAGAGGAGCCGCTCATTGAGCAGGACAAGCTCGACCTGCTGATGTGGAAGTGGAGTCACAGTCTCTACGACCGCAATGCGCGCGATACGATGCGCTACCAGTTGCGGCATGTCTTGCGGACAAGCGCCTCCCCGCCCGAACGCGCTATTGCGGCGTTTATCTTGGGCGACCTCGCCTACAACCAGAATGATGCCTCCCTGCTGTTGGAGGTGATTATGCGCCCCGAATCGATCTTTCGGGAGGATGATCTCGGATGGGAAGACACGATTTGGGCCGCCACCGATGCCTTGACCCTCTTTGAGCCTTCTATCGTCGCACCACTGATCACTGAACTATTCCGGTCAGATGTCCCGTTTCCGGGGCGCAGCCGTGAACAGCTTGCCTATGTGGCGGGCCGCGTCCGGCTGCAAGAGTCGTCGGTGGTTGGGTGGCTGACCGCATTGCTCCTCCACGACCCAAGCCTCACCATCAAAGCAAAGTCGTTGCAATCACTCGCATGGATCAGCGACTCGCTGCAATCGCCCACCCGCATTGTGCAAGCGCTCCACCAGCACGGCATAGAAGGCAATGAGACGCTTATTCCCGCTATCTTTCAAGCGATTGCGCTGTGGGATAGAGACTACCTCGATAAAATAGGCTTCGTGATAGGCAAAGGCGAAGAGTCGCACAGCACGGTGCAATATATCCGCCGCAAAGCGATAGAAGGACTGGCGTGGGTGGGGACAGAAGATACGATCAAGATATTGCGCCGTCATGTGGTGGGGTGGTCGTTTGAGTTGCGTTCGGAGTGGTATGAGACCGCCGCCGCGATTGAGGCGCGGCTTGAGCGCAGTTGAGAGAGGTCAACAACATCGTTATGGAACAACATCAAACACCAGATATGCCATCAGACACCAACGATACGCCGTCAAACGCCAACGATGCCCATAAGACTCCGCCCGCCGCCAGCGCAAAGATCGTCACGCCAATTAATGTGGTACTTTTTGTGATTGTGGTAGGGTTAGGGGTGGTTATTATCAGCTATATGTGCTTTGTGGGGCTGTTGTTTGCGTCTCCAACGTTGCGGGAAAAGATTTTGCCCCCCACAGCCACTCCTGCCACTCTTCCCACCCCCACCGCCGCCCCCGCGTCCGGTATGCCGACCGACCTCTGTGAGCGGTGGGAGGGGGAGGGGGATGTGGTATCCCCCTCATCGGCGGAAGGCACAGGAGCAGAAGGTACAAGATATGGATTAGAGCGCTTCTTGGCTCCCGTAGAGCACCGCCAGATCGCCAAGGTGGCTTGCATCGCTCAGGCACACCAAATAGGGCATATCATGGTTATACTCAATCGTCGTAATACTGCCATTGGTGAGCCAAATACGGTTAATATTGTCCATCGCCATGCCAAGCACATCGGCAACCAAAATCTTGATTACCACATCGTGCGTGCTGACTAGGACGGTTTGGTCGGGGTGTTCGGCCAATACCCGCTCTTTGAACTCAATTGAGCGCTTGTAGACATTGGAAAAGCTTTCGCCATCCGGCATCTGTGAGCGCATAGGGTGGACGCGCCACTCTTCCAACCCGTCGGCAAAGAGCGCCCTGACCTCGTTAGCATACTTGCCCTGCCACTCTCCGTGGTGGATCTCCATCAAGGCGGGGTCGTGGTGAACGGTGACGTTGGGGTGATAACTGTGGATAGCCTCTGCGGTGCGGGAGGCACGTTGCAGCGGGCTGGTGTAGATACAATCAATCGTTTCCGTTTTCAGCTTGAGGGCGAGGGCTTGCGCCTGCTGCTCGCCAAGCTCCGAGAGTGGCGCATCGCTTTGTCCCTGGTAGCGGTGGATGCGGTTCCACTCACTTTCCCCATGACGAACAATAATCATTCGTGTGGTCATCTGAAATCGCTTTCTTTCAATACCTATTTCTCTATGCGAAAGCTGTTGAGCGGCTTTGCGATTGGGATTATAACACGTTCCCAGCGAGAGATGGTGTGTTTCGTCTCCACCTGCTGCCCGTATGCTCTACCCGCTCTTTCTCGCTCTTTAGCGCCGCGAGAGCAGGTGTGAAAGAAATCGCGACAGATGGGTGGCATCGCGCATCAGGGTGATGAGGCTTTCGCCCGTTGCCATGTCGCGGTGAACCACGTTGATAGATGGAATGATCGCCGAGTCTATCGTCTCTAACATGGTTGGGTTGTGCGTTGTGACGACGATCTGTACCTGCTGCTGCTGGCCAAGCTCAAAGAGCATCTGCAAGAGCATCCCTGCCTCGATGGGGTGCAGCCCATAGTCGATATTCTCGATGGCGAGAAGCGAGCTGGGCGGCTGGATAAGCAGGGCAATGAATATCGCCAACACCCGCAGCATACCATCGGACATGGTTGCCGACTCAACCCGCCGCGGCTCGGAGTCGGATGTCCACTGCTCCTCGTAGCAGAGGATGGCGTCTTTGTTGAGCGGGGCGACGGGTTCTGCCCACACCCGCAAAATCGTCGCCCCCAGCAGGCGGGAGAGGTATTTGGGCAGCACGGCCTCTATCATGGCACGGCGCTCCTGCGGAAGATGCGCAAACACCCCTGCGATATTTGACCCGTCGTTGGCCAGCGTGCCGGAGATACGGTTCTGTTCACGCATGGTGGCGGGGTTGGGGTCGAGGATTACCACCTGTTGGAGCATTTGGGCGATGGCCATGATGTGTTCTGGGAGCCGCTCCTCAAGCCGCCCCAACGAGGTAAATAGCCCCGACAGCCCCATAATGCGGTCAATGCGCCCCACAATGCCCCGCGGCTGCAATTCTTCGTGGATAGAAACAAAATTGCCTTGGTCAACGTCAGTATTGATTAAGACGGTCTCTTTTGCTGCTTCATCTTCCTGGCCTTCTTGGGGATATTCAGTGCGGATGAGCCGTTCGGCCACGACCAGATAGAGTTCAGGCTCAATCGTCACGTGGTAGAAGTACTCAATATGAGCGTTCTGCTCGTTGAGCAACACCTGGAGGGTACATTGGTCGGCAGGCTTGAGCGTTGCCCCCTCAACCCCGCCGCGGATGGATGGCTGCGATGGAGAGCCTTCAAGCGAGTCTTGGATACGCTCGCCGCGGGCGGTGCGGCTCAAGAAGAGCAACGCTTCCAACGCATTCGACTTCCCGCTTGCATTGGTGCCGATGAGCACCGTCAGTGGGTTGAGAAAGAGGGTGGTGTTGCGAAAACTCTTCCAGTTCTTCAGAGTGATCTGCTCGATCATGCTGTGTTCCTTCCAAAATGGCGTGCAGGTATGGCGCAGGGTATCCCTTCACAAGCCCACGCAAGTGTGGATAGGGAGCCACTATCTACTCTACCATAGTATACCGTTTCGTTAAACTGAACGCTATCTTTGGGGAGGTTTCTCCTTTATATGGGCATTGGAGCGGCTTGGATGTCATTTCTCCTCTATTGACACATATTTTCATTGTGCTATACTACTAGTAGGAAGAGACGTATAGAGACGCACTGGTCGCGTTTCTCGTAGCAAACGAAAGGATACATCATCATAGACGAGCGAGAACTGTTTTCAGACGAGCCAAAGACAGATACTCGGCTTCATGAAACCGCCCCCCCTCGCAAACGTGTGTTTTTGGTAGGCGCAGACATTGCGAGCGTGGCAAGCCCGTGGAGCGCCGAAGACTCGTTGCAAGAGTTGGCCCTTTTGGCCGATACTGCTGGTCTTGATGTCGTGGGAACCCTCTCTCAAAAGCTCTCACACCCCTCCCCCAAGTATTTCATTGGCCCTGGTAAAGTGCGAGAACTAACCGAACTATGCAGGGAACAGGCGGTTGATATGGTCATTTTTGATGACGAACTGACCGCCTCGCAAACCCGCAACCTCGAACGCGATATCGATCTGGCGGTGCTCGATCGGACGGCGCTCATTCTCGACATCTTTGCGCAACATGCCCGGACGCACGAGGGGCGTATCCAGGTGGAGTTGGCTCAATATGAGTATCTCCTGCCACGTCTCCGCCGCCAATGGACGCACCTTGAGCGGCAGGCAGGTCAGGGTGGTACTTCTGCTGGCGGAGTGGTTGGTTTGCGGGGGCCGGGCGAGACACAGCTTGAGATCGACCGCCGTGGCATCGACCGCCGCATCGCGCTGTTGAAGCGGCAGCTTGCTGATGTTCACCGCCATCGTGAGATGTACCGCTCACGGCGGCGCAAGAGCGGGGTGCCAGTTGTGGCGCTGGTTGGCTATACCAACGCGGGCAAATCGACGTTGATTAATGCCCTGACTGATGCGGGGGTGTTGGTACAAGATCAGCTCTTCGCGACGCTTGACCCCACCACGCGCCAAGTGACCCTGCCAGGCGGCCAACATGTCCTGCTCACCGACACGGTCGGCTTTATCCAGAAGCTGCCAACGCAATTGGTGGCGGCCTTCCGGGCGACGTTGGAGGAGATTAGCGAGGCGGATATCTTGCTGCACGTGCTTGATATCACCCACCATAATGTACATCAGCAGGAGCAGACCGTTGATGAGACGCTCCGAGAGCTAGGCGTGGTTGAAAAACCCACGATTAACGTGCTCAACAAGATAGATCGGATGGAGGACGTCGATGAAGAGGCAGATGCAGCGTATGTGACCAAGCGGCTTGGGCTGCCGCGTAGCTATGTCGCCATCTCTGCGCAGCGCGGGTGGGGGCTTGACGCGCTCTGCAAACGCATTGAGGAAACCCTCGCCTTGGGGATGGTCGCCCTTGACGCCACAATCCCCTACCAGCGTAATGACCTCGTCTCGCTGTGGCACCAGCACGGCGTGGTTGAGCAGCAGAAGTTTGAACCCGAAGGCACCCATATCACTGGCCGCGTGCCGCGCACTCTTATGGTCGAATTTGATGAATTTGCCCACAGCGGTCAGCCGCTGTCGTAAGTAACAAGCAACCTCTAGCATAATCCCCCGAACCGCACGGGAAGGCGTGCGGTTTCTTCTTGCCCTCCGCCACCGTCTAGTCACCGTCTGGCCACCTTCTGGCCAATGTCTGGCCACCATATCTAGCCAACATGGTTGTGTGTAGGCTGTGGTACAATGATGGCTCCAAACGAGTAGGATCTGCGAGCGGTTTTATACCATATTTGCGCAGATAGGTTGGCCTTCGCGACACCATCACAATGCTGCTTGAACTCACGATCAGTGATTTTGCCATTATAGACCACCTCCACCTTTCCTGCGGGGCGGGATTTACCGTTTTGACGGGGGAAACAGGTGCGGGGAAGTCGATCATCATCGATGCCTTGGGTATTCTCCGGGGCGACAAAGCGTCATCCACGCTCGTACGGGCGGGATGCCGTCATGCGGTCGTTGAGGGGCGTTTCAGCTTGCGAGACACCCCCCACGTCCTGCCTATCATCCAGCACCACGGCCTATGGGATGGGCAATCTGATACATGCACCCTGATGCGGGAGATCGACGCCAAACGTGGCCGGAGCCGTGCCCGCCTCAATGGCCACACGGTAAATCTCCGCGTCCTGCGCGATGTAGGCGGGCGGCTGGTTGATATCCATGGGCAGCACCAAGGGGTATCGCTCTTTCAGCCGCGGACACACCTCGATATGCTTGACCGCTATGGCGATTTGATGGCATTGCGGGGGCAGGTGCAAGAGTATGTTGCCGAACTACGGCGGCTCAATGAGGAAATTGCGTCGCTGCAGCAGAGCGAAGAACAGCGACAAGCACGGTGTACCGAATTGCGGCAGTTGGTGGAGGATGTGCAAGAGGCTGACCTCCAACCCGCCGAAGAGCAGCAGCTCTTGCAGGAGCGGAAGGTATTGCAGCACGCGGCCCGCATTACCGAGTTGGTGGAAGATTCCTACATCCTCCTCTCGGCGGGGAGCGATACCAGCATAGAAGGCCACTCCCAACAGCCCATCCTCACCGCGATGGATCGGGTGATGGAGCAGCTTGCGGAGCTTGCAAGCGTCGATTCATCGGCCAGCCCGCTCTCTGAACAGGCGACTGACCTCTATTATCAGGTAGAAGACCTCTCAACCAACCTGCGCACCTACCGCGACACGCTCAATATCGACCCGCACCGCCTTGACACGATTGAGGAGCGGCTGGCGACGATCCGTGCAATCAAGCGCAAATACGCGATTGATGATGTGGATGCGCTGCTTGAGCGTGCCGCCAATGCAGAGACAGAGCTTTCCCACCTCTCCCGCAGCGACGAACGCATTGCAGAGCTGCAAACCCGCGTAGTGGCCATCAAGGAAACGCTTGGGAAGGTTGCCAGTGACCTTTCCCGCCGCCGCCACGCCACCAGTGATCGCCTTTCACGGGCGATAGAGGCGGCGATGGGCGAGCTTGCGCTGCCGCATGTACGCTTTAGCGTCTCTTTTGAGCATACTGAAGACCCACGTGGCGTACCGTACATACTGCCGTCAACACCTGACGACAATTCCCCCCAATCCAATGACAGCTCCAATGACACGAACGACACTCCCAATGACCCTCCCTCGCCTTCCGAGCGCAGTGCAAAGGGCAAAACCACGGGCAATATAGCGGAGTCGTCAGTGGAGTCGCAGGGGGAGTCGCAGGGGGAGTCGCCAACAGAAGTGCCCTGCACCTACCACGTCACCCCAACCGGCATTGATCGGGTAGAGTTTCTGCTCTCGCCCAACCCGGGTGAGCCGCTCAAGCCGCTTGCGCAAATTGCGTCTGGCGGGGAGAGCGCCCGTTTATTGCTTGCCCTCAAGTCGATCCTCTCGCGGGTCGATATGGTGCCAACATTGGTCTTTGATGAGGTAGATGTGGGCGTTGGGGGGCGGGCGGGCCAGGTGGTTGGCCAAAAACTGTGGATGATGACCGACACGCATCAGGTGATTAACATCACGCATCTGCCGCAAGTCGCCGCCTTTGCCGATGAGCATTATGCCATCAGGAAAGAGGTGGGGGCATCGGCGGAAGGGGGCGATGTCCGCACGGTCACGCGCCTCCGCCGGTTGTCGGAGGATGAGCGGGTAGATGAGCTTGCCGCGATGCTTGACGGCACGCCGATAAGCGAGCATAGTCGGGCCAGCGCCCGCGAGATGATGGATCGATCCCAGATGATGAAGAGCATGCACCGTCTGCATGTTCCGTTTCTTACCGATGAAGATAGCAGAGAGGAAGCAAGTTTGTGCAACGAGAGACCAAACTAAGCCTATGGTGTGAGCGTATTCTTGAAGCCGGGTGGCTCCTTGCGCTGACCCTCATTCCGATCTATTTCAATTTGCTGTCCGCGCGCCACTTTGAGCCAGACAAGGCCACCACCTTGCGGGCCATCGTGCTGATTATGGCCGCAGTCGGCATCATACGGGTGTTGGAGCGGTGGAACATGCAGCCACGTATGACGAGTGCGGCTGCGCAAGCGGCAGAGCCAGACACCATGACCTCATCCAACCCATTATTGGGGTTATGGCGGCGGCTCAATGCGATTCCGCTTGCCGTGCCTGTCCTTATATACGTCCTTGTTTTTCTTATCGCGACGGTGACCTCTGTCGTGCCCCGTACCAGCTTTTGGGGGTCATATCAGCGGCTACAAGGGACATACACCAACCTCTCCTACATCATGCTTGCCGTCATGATGGTCGCGACCATCCGGCGGCGGGAGCAGCTTGAACGGGTGATTAGTATCACGCTCATCACGGGGTTGCTGGTCTCGTTCTACGGCATTGTGCAGCATAATGGCTTCGATCCATTGCCGTGGCAGGGGGATGTCGTGCGGCGTGTGGCCTCAACCATGGGGAATGCTATCTTCGTGGCGGCCTACCTGATTATGGTGGTGCCATTTGCGTTTTACCGCATCTTCCACAGCGTCACAGAAGCATCCCGCGCCCCCGAATCAAACAACCCCCTCGCTGATATCGGCTGGGCGGTGGTATATACGCTCTTAATTGTTGGGACGATGCTGCTGCTCGTATCGGCCATCACGTTCAGTGCATCTGTGCGGGTGGCAGATTTCCGGTATTGGTGGGTGTTTCCGGGGGCGATTGTTGTCTCTACCGCATTATGGGTACTGCCCACGCTCGGTCTACAGCATAGAGATCGCCGTCTCCCGATATGGCCGGGCACACTATTCCTCGTCTATGTCATCTCCATTCTCACCTTCTTTGGCATTGGCCAGGGAGGCGAAATGCAACAGGTCGATATGTCGGGCGGCGGTATGGAATGGTGGAAGTGGCTCGCAATGAGCACTATTGGTGTGGTAGGCGCTCACGCTCTTGCGCTCTCCCTGCCGCGCAACGGCCAATCGCGCCCCTCAGACCTCTCGTGGGCGCTGCAGGGCGTTGGCAACTTTGCCATCCTCATCTCAATGCTGCTGACCATCTTCTACAGCCAAAGCCGTGGCCCGTGGCTTGGGCTGAGTGCGGCATTGTTTGTCTTCTTTACGCTCTTCCTGTGGCTAGCACGACGCCGCGCCATCCAAGCAAATGCTTCATTCGCGCCCAGCCTCCGCACCGCCATGTGGGCGTGGATTGGCACATCGGTCATGGGGGTGGCATTCGTCGTGATGTTCAACGTCTCCGACGCGCCCTTCTTCGAGCGGCTGCGCCAAGTCCCCTATGTTGGGCGGGCCGGAACATTGATGGAGGCAGGCAGCGGGACGGGGTTGGTGCGGAAACTCATCTGGCTTGGCGATGAGCATACGGGCGGGAGTATTGAGCTTATCACCTCCAACCCCGTGCGGACAGTCGTGGGGTGGGGGCCAGAGAGCATGTTCGTGGCCTTCAACCCCTTCTACCCGCCCTCGCTGGCAAATGTCGAGTCGCGGAGTGCGTCGCCTGACCGCGCTCACCAGGCCATCCTCGACCAAATGATCACCAAGGGGCTGCTTGGGCTTGTCAGCTATTTCTTTGTCCTGATCAGTTTTGCGGTGCTGTGTTGGCGGCTGATCATCCACAGTAAGGAGTGGAGGTGGCAAATCCTCTCGATTGCGCTCTTCAGTGGGGTGGCGGGACATTTTGTTGAAGGGTTTACGGGTATCCCCATCGTCGCCACACTGATGATGCTGTGGGTGATTATAGCGCTCACGGTGGTGGCGGGCGTGATTACGGGTGAATATACGCTGGGGGCATTGCCAGAACCAAAGCCCGCCCCAGAGCCAGCTGAACAGCCATCGGGGCAAGCAGCAACCACCGACGAATCGCCCGATCAGCCATCTGACACAGCCGAATCGACCGAATCGACCGAATCGACCGAGTCTCCCGCGTCATCCAAGCCATCCAAGCCATCCAAGCCATCTAAAAAGGCGGGTACTACTTCAAAGGGGAAGAAAGAACGACACCACAATAGCGACGGCTACACATCCCGTGGCAGTAAGCAGGAGCAGCGAGGGCAATCTACGCAGCCGAAACGCCAGTCGGCCAGGCCAACGAGGCAGGTCAGTACGGCGGCTCCATCGCGGGGCGCATCAACGTATGGACTGTATGCCCTCATCCTCGTGTTGGCGATTGCCGGGTCGTGGTGGTTCAATTTTAGTTCGGTCTACGCCGATATGAAGTTCCACGAAGGCGATACCTTTGCGGCGCAGCAGGGCGCAGAAATCTACACGCTCAACAGCTACCTTGAGGCCATTCGCATCAACCCCACGGAAGATTTCTACTACCTCAATTTGGGGCGAAATCTGATGAGCATCGCCGATAAGAAGCGCGAAGCAAGTGGGCAAATGGGCCAAGAGGCTGAAGATCCAGAGATGAAAGACCTCTTGCGGCTCAATAACCTCGATGCGACGGCGACATTTGTCCAAAACCAGATGCCAATGGAGCTGATGAGCTATGCGGAGGCGGTGTTGGAGCGCGCGCGGGAGCTGAACCCGCTCAACAAAGACCACTACGCCAACCTCGCCCGCCTCAACAACTTTTGGTTTAACCTGACCAACGACGTTGAGCGGCTTGAGAAGTCGGCATTGTGGTATGAGCGGGCGAATGAGGTGGCCCCCTACGATGTCTCCCTCATCAACGAGCACGCGAGTATTCGGATGATGCTGGGCAATTTGGCCTCATCGCGGGGCGACACTGAAGCAATGAATGCCCACTTCAACCGGGCACGCGAGCTGTATGAAACATCACTCTTCTACGACGAGAACTACGGCGAGGCTGATACCCGCCTGGCAGAGGTCTACCGCCTCTTGGGCGAGCACGAGATGGCCGCCGAGATGGCCGCGCAAGCCATCCGCCGGTCGCCGCACTCCTTCGACTCGCTGCTGCAGCCGATGGTGCAATCGTTGATTGGCAAGCCCGACCTGCTCCTCATCATCCGCGACGCCTATATGGATCAGGCAGAGGCAACGCAGGACGCCGATCTCTACTCTGCCGCGGGGATTATCTCAGTGCGCGCAAGCGACTTGGAGGGCGCGGTGGAGGCCTATGAGCAGGCGGTTGAGATTGCGCCGGAGAGCGTTGAAAATAACCGCAACTACACCATCGTGCTGAGCGATACCCGGCGGTATGAACAAGCAATCGACGCCGCTCAAGCGACGATAGAGCTGATGCAAGAGACGGGCCAGGAAGATGCAGAGATCCAGCAATTCCGGTGGGTGCTTTCGCAGGTCGAAAGGCAGAAGGAACGGCAAGAAACTCCTGCAACGTCGGAGATCGAATCGTGGTTTGAGGGGCGTTTCGGCGGTGAGTAGCATTTGCAGCGCTCCCTGAACATGATGTAAAGGGCGTAGAGACCTACTAGATACCTATATGATCCACACATCGCTCATTCTCATCACGGCGTTGGTCTTTTCCATCGTCGTGACCCCTTTGGCACGGCACGCGGCCTTCCGAACGGGGATCGTCTCTGTTCCCCGTTCCCGCGACGTGCATATTGCGCCGGTGCCGCTGCTGGGGGGGATAGCTATTTACCTGGCTTTCTTTGTCGCCTTCCTGGCGATAGATAGCCGTGATCACCTGCGTGAAGCGATGAGTATTCTCTTAGGGGCAACGCTCATCGCCATCGTTGGGCTGATTGATGACCGATGGGGGTTGAGTGCGGCGCTCAAAATGATGGGGCAGCTCCTTGCGGCAGCGATCTTGCTGCTTGGGGGGGTGCAAGTGCAGCTATTCCACATCCCCGCCATCGATTGGGCGATCACCGTTGTGTGGGTCATTGGGATCACGAATGCAATCAACTTCCTCGACAATATGGACGGCCTATCGGGGGGCATTGCGACCATCGCCTCTGCCTTCTTCCTGCTCTTGGCGGCGATGAACGAACCGCGGCAGGTGTTGGTGGGGGCGATGGCAGCGGCGTTGATGGGCGCGTGTGTGGGTTTTCTACGCTACAACTTCAGCTCGTCGAAAATCTTTATGGGAGATGCCGGGAGCCTGTTTATCGGCTTTATTCTCGCCTCCATCGCCATCAAGCTGCGGTTTTTGTCGAATATTCCCATCGTCACGTGGATGATACCCGTGTGTATTCTTGGCGTGCCTATTTTCGATACGACCTTGGTGGTGGTATCACGCTTACGTCGTGGGGTCAACCCGCTCACGACGGCAGGAAAAGACCACATCTCGCACCGGCTTGTGGCGCTTGGTCTCACCAAACGTGAGGCGGTCTTGACGTGCTATTTGCTTGCTGGCGGGTGCGGGATGGTGGGGACATATCTTTCGCAGGCCCGCCCAGAAGAGGCGTATGTGGTCGTGGGCGCGGCGGTTGCGATGGTCGTTTCTGGGGTCGTATGGCTTGAACGTGTATGCCCCAACGGGGTAGCCCGCAAGAAAAAGGAGAATGATACAGTATGATGCTAGTTGTCACAACGCCCAACATTGAAGGCAGAGCCATCGTTCGGTACTTTGGGTTGGTGACAGGAGAAGCAATTCTCGGTACGAAGATGCTCAAAGATCTCTTTGCTGGCTTGCGCGATGTCAGTGGGCGGATGCCAAGCTACGAACGGGAGCTTCGGCGGGCAAAAGATATCGCGATTGAAGAGATGAAAGAGCAAGCCCGCGCAATGGGCGGCAATGCGGTGGTTGGGGTGACGTTGGGCTATGAGACCGTCGGGCCAAGCGGGGGCGTGGTGCTGGTCAGCGCGAGCGGCACGGCCGTCTTCTGCCTGGACGAGGAAGATATGGGTTCGTAATGGGTCATTGTCAGGAAGATTGTCCGACCGACTTGCAAAAAACGCTCCCCAGTGTCAAGATTTTGGGGGTGCGGGTTCACTCGTTGACGGTTGATGACCTCCACCGTCGGATTATTGCGTGCGTCAAGCAGAAACGCCACGTCTTGGTGCTCAACGTCAACGCCCATGGCCTCAACCTGGCCTACCGCGTGCCGTGGCTGCGCGATTGCCTCAACCGAGCGGAGATTGTCTTTGCCGACGGGGTGGGGATTATCCTCGCCGCGCGGCTGTGGGGGTGCCGTATTCCTGCCCGCATCACCTATGCCGACTGGACGTGGCAATTGGCTCAGATGTGCGCCGACAATGACCTTTCCCTCTTCCTGCTTGGGGCCAAGCCGGGGACGGCAGAGCAGGCGGCAGCGCATCTCCAGGAATGCTATCCCAAATTGCGCATCGCGGGGATACACCACGGCTATTTTGACAAGACCGCTGGACATCCCGATAATGAAGCGGTCGTTCAAGCTATCAATGCCGCCAAGCCAGATATTCTTCTCGTTGGCTTTGGGATGCCGCTGCAAGAGCAGTGGTTGTTGGAGAATTGGGAGAAGGTGGATGCACGGGTCGCGTTGACGGGCGGGGCCGTCTTCGATTACGTCTCAGGTCGATTGCAGCGCGGGCCGCGGTGGATGACCGACCACGGGCTTGAATGGCTTGCCCGGCTGTTGATAGAGCCTCATCGGCTGTGGCGGCGCTACGTGCTTGGTAATCCTCTTTTCCTGTGGCGGGTGATACGAGAGCGATTTGGCTTGACACGGCCACGATGAGCCTTCCTCCTCCTATGTCTTCAATACCACCAGGGCAATCAGAGCAACCGCACCTCGACTCGGTGCGCATATTGGGCGTGACGGTGCATACCGTTTCTGTCGAGGACGTGCTGCACGTGATTGAGCGCGCCGTTGAGCAGCGCAAGCACATCTACATCACCTATGTGAATGTCTACGCGATGAACCTTGCGTATACTATCCCATGGTTTCGGACAGTCCTCAACCGCAGCGAAGTGTCATTCTGCGATGGGTATGGGGTGAAGTGGGGGGCGCGGCTGTTGGGCTACCACATCCCGCATCGCTTCACGCCGCCCGACTGGATTGAACAGTTGACGCATTTGGCCAGCGAACGCCACTATACCCTCTACCTGCTTGGAGCGCGACCCGGTGTCGCATCGAAGGTGGCAGAGCGGCTGCAAGAACAATTCCCTACTCTTCATGTCGTGGGCAGCCATCACGGCTATTTCGATAAGGAGGTGGGCAGCGAAGAAAATGAGGCGGTGGTGCGGGCCATCAACGAGGCCAAGCCAAATATCTTGCTTGTCGGCTTTGGAATGCCGTTGCAAGAGCAGTGGCTGATGAATAATTGGGAGCGGATCGACGCAAATGTGGCACTGACCGGCGGGGCCGTCTTCGATTACGTCTCCGGCGAATTGTGGCGCGGGCCGCGGTGGATGACCGACCACGGGTTTGAATGGCTTTCACGGCTGTTGGCAGAGCCGCGGCGGCTGTGGCGACGCTATATTATTGGCAATCCGCTGTTTTTATGGCGAATATTGAAACAACGATTTGGGTTGGGGGCCTCCCCTGAGTAATTGCTATCTTTCCTTAGCTTCCCATTTCCGTCTCCTTTCAGCACTACCTCCTCCCCCTCAAAATACCATTGCCATCGTGTAGAGAGACGTAATCACTCGCGATTTTTGGGCCGCGGTGGGGGGAGGGAAGGGCAGGATTTCCCCCAGAACGTCTCAGGAGAACCCTTAGGTTCCCCCCTCTATTCCATCTCAGATTTCAGGGTTCTCCCGATAGCCAAGCGGGGTGATCCCTTGTATAATGTTTGTGAAGAAAAGCACGTGGAAGTAAGCCACGGTGCTTTGCGCCCATAAAAACAATGCACAACGGGCGCAGGAATATGGAAGGACAGATCTATAACTAGAACGTAAGGAGTTTTTATGAACTACGAGAACAACGAACAGATGCGTAACGAGAACGAGCAAGCCAACACGCATAATGAGACCAACAAATATCACGTCGGCGTCGTCAACAACCCCTGTGGCTCAGGCAAATGCATCGCCCAAAACATCGACCCCGAGCACTTCCTCTCGGAGAGCTGCGCATCGGTTTGCTGGGACTGCTGGTTCGTCTCCTCAAAGATCCAATTGTAGTTGTAGGCGAAAAGAAATTTTGAAATGAAATGTTATGGGGAAGCCGCTCACGGCTGAGCGGTAACCGATATAGAAATAACGTTGTAGTTTCTTTCCCCCATCAACGATGTAGGGAACAACAATGAAAACAGGTGTAACGTGAATGTGCTATGCTCCGATGATGTGGTGTAGCACATTTTTCACTTTTTTCACCTTGTTTGCACCCTACTTTCCCTACTCCAGTGAAAAACAGTCAAGGATCTCCTCAATATCCTCATCGGTAAACCCCGTCTGCCACACTTCCGCCTCATCATATCATCCCAATATCATCCCACCAATATCATCCCACCCAAGCACATCATTCACCTCTACCGACCGCTCAACTCCCCTCATCCCACCGTCTTCCCTCAAAATGGCAATGGTGTTGCAAAACGGGGAGGCATATGCTATAGTTAATAGAGCGAAGCATTGCTCACTCCACTGCAAGCGCCATCGTCGAATGTTCCAACAGGTTTCGCTACATACTAGAAAGTTACAGAGTGCATCCTCTGCTTGCGATATTGGGGGGGTGTGCTATGAGATCTATGAAACAATCTGTTCGTGAAGTTATGCGTTCCGGTGTTCTGACGTGTCCGGCCTCCTCGCCCATCCAAGAGGTTGCGCGCAACATGACAGAACAAGATGTGAGCGCTCTTGTTGTTGTCAATGATTCTGGTGAGATGATCGGGTTGATATCGCGCACTGACCTCGTCAATGCTCGCCTATATGACCAATATTGGGAAAATTGGGGCAATCTTTGTGCTTCCGACATCATGATCTCAGATGTGGTAACGGTACAGCCTTCCGACAGCACCCGATACGCAAGCAAACAGATGATGGATCGCAAGATCCACCGCGTAGTTGTGGTGCAGGAGGAGGCCGGTCGAACGAAACCGGTCGGTATTTTGTCAATCACCGACCTCGTCCGCGAGATGGCACGCGACTGAGTCAGGATAATGGGATCATAGCGCGGAGAGGGAAATCCTTTCCGCCGTCCCTCCCTTTACCTTCCTCTTGCCATTCTACCCTTGGCTGCTCTCGCGGCTAGTGGAGGTAGGAAATAAGGTGTGATACCCACACAGTCACCCCATACGAGAGCGGTATCAAGAGCATTGCCCCCGCCACAGCCCTCCCACTCTGCCCGCGCCGCATCAAGGTGGTGAGCATTACCCCGCCCCCAATGCACAGCGCCGGATAGAGAAAATGCTGCCACCGTACCCCTTGCTGAGCCACAAGCAATATCCCAAGCGACCCAAGTGCCCCCAACCACCACCCGATCAGCGGCGAGGCGATGGCCATTCTACTCAGTTGGGCGCGGCGCACGGTTTGCCACACTATCATCCCCCCAGCCATTCCGCCTATCATCAAGAAGGGCGATAGCTTGCTGTGGGGAGAGAATATCCCCGATAGGATGGCCACAAACCGTTGTCCAAGTGGATCGTCGGGGGGAGGGGGCGATGCTGTCCCCATCCGCTCAACCACCGTCGCCAGGAAGAGCGGCGCAGAGTAGTAAATCAGCGCAACAATGCCCCCTGCGATGGCTATATTGGCGATAAATGGCACGACTGGCCTACGCTTGACAAGGTCAACCATACCAACCGCCAGCAAAAGCAAAGTCAGGGAGATAGTCACGCCGGTATGGCTCACCCACGCCACGCAAAGTGCAATGATGAATAGCCCAGAGAGACGGTGTCGCAGCGAGAGCAGGGCGATAGCCGGAAACGCCAATGCTTGCCCGCCAATGTTGGCATATTCGCCTATCGAGAAGGACTTGAGGAGCGGCGCGGGGGCTAGGTAGAGGGCCGCACCAAGAAGCGCACCACGTTGCCCCACCCCGCCCTTCCGCAAAAGTGCCCATATCCCGCCCGCCACCAAACTATCCACGAGTGCAGTCACGATTTGGACAACCACCACCCGCCCATCCATCGTCGTCGGCGCAAGTAGCTGAAATGGCATTGCTACCAGGTAGAGCGCAGGAGGGTATGGTGCTTGGCCACCACCCGCCTCGCTTGGCAGCCCTTCCGTGAAGTATATCCTGCCGTAGGTCACATCAAGCAGGTTGTTGGCATTGAGCCGGTGATCGCTGAAAATGGCGTGGGGGTGGAGCATCCCGCCAACTCGCAGCGCCATACTCACCACGATAATCCCGATGATTGGCCTGACAATGGCGGGAGACATACTCAGCGAAAGCAATCGCCCACTCCTGGTGAGCAGCGTCTGCAATCCCAATGCAATCACCCACCCGCCCCCGCCAAGCACCGCAATCAACGGCGTGATAGGGGTGAGGGCAAGGCGGAAACAAAGCAAAATACCTGCAATCACCACCCCGCTGATGAGGATACCCCATTGCGCCCACACCCGCCGAACCGCAAACCACCGTACCAGGGGATACCAGATAAGATACGCCACATTCAGCCACAAAAGTTGGCCAAGCGCAGGCAGCCGTATAAGCTGTTGGGGAGGTGAAATAGCCGAAAGATGCATCCCCCGCACGACAAAGCCAAGATCGCGGGGGTCGGTGGGGGAGTGGTATGAGGGCGTCTGCATCGTGATGCGCAGATCTCCCATCGCCGTCGCTTCGCCAAGGAGGTGGTAGGTGCGCGGAGATGCCGCAATCGTGAGCGGGGGGGCATGCACATCACCAATATGCCATTCACTGGTGGTCGGGCTGCCATCAGGTCGGCCACTCGCCGCGCGGATGCTCACCACCCACCGCTGCCCTCCGACGCCCGGCAGATGGATTGCCGCGTCGTGCGACGCCCACCGATAGCTATAGCCCGGATAGAGCGTCCACCAGCGGTAGTTATCTTCGTCGTGCGGCTCAGAAGCGTTGAAGCCGTGGAGAAAAGGCGCGTCATCCTCTCTGCGATGGCTTTCTTTATCCCCGCCAATCGCAAGCGATGTTGAAAAGGGAAATTGATAGGTGATTAGCCAGAGGAGGTTGATGGCAATCAAGGGGAGCAGTAATGTGGGCAGTGAAAGGCGTCGTGGCAGATGCATGCGCAGCTATCCCGACCCCTCGTGCCACGTCATGACGACAACCCCGCTCACAATGATGAGCGTCCCGATGATGCGGTTGAGGGTAACGTTCTCGCCAAGCACAAACCGCGCCGGTATCAGCCCAATGATGTAGCTCATAGCGAGGAGCGGGTAGGCAAATGAGAAATCGACCCGCGAGATCACCCCGAGCCAAAACAGCCCGCCACTAAATGTCAGCGCAAACCCCAAGATAATGCGCCATTCGGTGAACGTGCGGATGAAGGTGGAGAGGGAGGGCGAAATCACGCCGACTTGGTTTACTCCCAGCTTCAAAAACAGCTCTCCCGTCACCGTCAGGCCGATGGCGATGAGGAGCAGAAGAAAAATGAAACCCATAGATGGCACAGATGGCATAGGTGGTACAGATGATGGCATGGATGACAGATCCCTCCCATTGCTCTCAACAGTGGCAGTGCTATTGCTCTGGATGTGTTCCATGTATGATATTGTAGCACAACATGCAGCGAATTATGAGGCAAGAGGCACGTTGAACGTGGCAACGCTCCCCGTCCGGCTGCTGGTCACCTCCAGCCGCGTCTGGATGCGCCGTTGCAGTTCGGCGACGTGGGAGATGATCCCCACCAACCGCCCACCTTCCTGCAAGCCCATTAGCACCTTGATGGCGCGCTCAATCGACTCTTCATCAAGCGACCCAAACCCCTCATCAATGAAGATCGTTTCAAGATGCACCCCGCCCGCATCCGATTGCACCACATCGGCCAACCCCAGTGCCAATGCGAGCGATGCCTGGAAGCTTTCGCCGCCAGAAAGCGTTTTGGTGGGGCGCGATTGGCCGGTGTAGACATCGTACACCTCAAGGTCAAGGCCGCCTGCCTTGCGCCTATCGGTCGATTCTTCCGCCCGCTTGAGCTGGAAACGCCCATTGCTCATGATGCGGAGCCGTTCTGATGCCGTCACCAGCACGCGGTCGAGGTAGGTGGCCAGAACAAAGCGTTGGAAGGAGATTTTGCTCTCATTGTTGCCATTGGCGATGCCCGCAAGCGTGCCCACAATCGTGTACTGCTTATCGAGGTCGCCAATCTGCTCCTCAATCTCCTGCGTTTCCTTCAGCCACCGCGTGAGCACCTGGACGTTATTTTGCGAGGTGGCATTCTCGGAGATGGCTTGTTCAAGCGCTTCGGAGGCGGCATCGCGCTTTTCTTCAAGGAAGGTCAGATCGGGTGGTGTCAAGCCTTCAGCCTCTTTATGGGCACGATCTCGGCGGTCGTGGGCGGTGGCGAGCCGTTGCGTGAAGCTCTGGATACGCTCTTCAAGGCGGAAAATATCCTCTTTGGAACGCTTGGCGGCTTGATACTGCTCTTCATTTACGAACCCTTTGGCCTGCAACTGCTCTTGAAAGGAGGTCTGTGCGTGGTCTGCCTCTTCGGCGGCCCGCATCTCCGCCTGCTGATGGCTGTTGCGCCGCTCTTCGGCACGGGCAACGTCTGTTTCGGCCTTGGAGACGGCTTGTTGTGCCTGTTTGAGCGCTTGCTCCAAGCTGTCGGCATAGGCGATTGCCCGCTGTATGGCAGTATCAAGCGCTTGTTCATCTTGCAGCTCTGCGGGGATACCTTGCGACCGCTCTTGCAGCCGCTCTTTGGCGCTCCACAGGGTACGTTGAGCTTCTTGGAGGGCTTGTTCCCGCTCCTTGGCACTGGCTTCTTGCGCTTGGAGATGGTGTTTTTCGGCCTCTCCCTCTGCTTTGAGCACCTCAACCCGCTGGACAGCCGTTTCCGCCTCGTCAAGCGCTTGTGTCGCCTCTGTGTGCATACGCCGAAGCGCTTCCAACGATGTCTCTTGATGTGCACCAAGGTCGCGCTCATACGACTGTATTTTCGCCTCCAACGACGTTTTTTCAGACTCAAGACGGTGCAATTCGCTGCGTGCGGTTTCAAGCGCCTGTTCTCGCTCCTCCACCGCCACGCGGCTCGCCTCCAACGTCTCATCAGTGGGGAGATCGGCATCGATTGCCGTGGCGGGGACGGGGTGTTCCCGTGAGCCGCACACCGGACACGGCTGCCCCGCAATGAGTTTGCGCGCCAATACCGCCGCCTGCCCTTCGATCCACGCTTGCTGTTGGCGTTCGTAGGCGGAACGAGCATCTTGATAGCGCGTTTTGGCGGCAGCAATCTCCAGCGAAGTCTGTTCGCACTGCTGCTCTATCTTGGCATATTGCTGTGTATATTGCTCAATCTGCTCCCGTGCCTGCAATGCGCGGTCAAGCTCATTGGTGTGGGCGTGGCGGGAGGCGCGTTGGTAGGCGATTTGCTGTTGTTGGTCAAGCTCTTCCTGATGCTGTTTATGCTGCTCCGTGAGCGATTCGAGATGTTCCCGCGCCGCCTGCTCCTCATCCTGCGCCTGCTCATAGCGATGCTGTGCCTCTTCACATTCGGCACGCGCGCTCTCAAGGGCCGCGATACGCTCACGCATCGCCTCAAGGCGGGTGACCTCTTTTTGGGCCTGCGCACGCTCTTCCTCACGCTGCTGCTCTTCCTCAAGGGCCGCATTGGCGTCGTCAAGGGCCAATACCGCCTCTTCATATTGCGCTATCGCCTGCTGATGGGCTTCTTGCGCTTGTTGAAGGGCTTCCTGGCTGTCGCGGAGGATTGATTCGTCGTTGGCGAGGGCAGATGCATGTACCGCATTCGTTAGCTCTTCCTGGTCGATGTTGATGCGTTCTTGCTCGTCTTCTACCGCCTGCAATGCCTCATCAGCCGCGTCCCGCTCAGCGAGCTTGCGCTGTATCTCTTTACCATCGGCAAATCGCTTTTCAGCCTGGGCTTCTTCCTGGCGCAATCGCTCTTCCTGCCGCCGCTGCTCCGCCAAGATGTGTTGCTGTTCGACGAGGAGGGCCTCCAACTCTGCGACCGACGCCACATGAGCCTGCTTGAGCCGCCAATCACGCTCTTTGCGCTGCTCCTCAACTTGCTTGCTCATCTGGGAGGCGGCATCCTTCAGCAGCACCTCAACCCGCGCATATTTTTCCGTCTTGAAGAGCACATTGAGGATACGTTCGCGTTCTTGGGAGGAGGCGGTCAGAAATTCGCGGAATTGGCCTTGTGGAAGCACCACAACCTGCCGAAATTGGTTGCTCTCAAAGCCCAATATCGCCACAATCTCCTTGGTAACATCTCCATGGCCGCTGGCAACCACATCGCCCTCTTCGTCCTCTGCACGGCATTCTGTGCGCCGCCACAACGTCGCTTGGGAGCTTTGTTCAGTGAAGCCACTCCCCCGCTTCTTCGGGACGCGCTGCTTGGGGAGCCGCTCAACGCGATATATCTCTCTGCCAAGCGAAAAATCGAAGACAACCCGTGTCCGTGTTTGCGGGGCGGCGTATTGGCTACGCATCTGTTCAGCGCTGCGCTCGCCACCCGACGTATCGCCATAGAGCGCAAAGCAGATGGCATCAAGGATGGTGCTCTTTCCAGAGCCGGTCGTGCCGTGGATGAGGAAGAATGAGGCCTCTCCAAGCTCCTGGAAATCAATCGTTTGGCGGGCGGCGTAGGGGCCAAACCCCTCTATGGTGACGGTTATTGGGTTCATCTCCGCTCTTTGTCCCCTTATTTGGCTTATTTGGCTTATTTGCCTTATTGATGGCGTGTATCGTGGTCATCCTGCTCCAACAACGCTGCTAACACCTGCTGCTCCTCCTCCGACAGCGTTTGCCCCGTCATCTCCAGGAAAAACCGCCCAAAGAGGTCGTCAACGCGGGCGGTTGTGGGGTCGATAGCGGTGTCGTCGCCCGACGACGCGGCGTTATCACCAGCGACATGCCCAAACCCCCGTAACCCCGGCTGCTCGATGTGTAAGATGTTTTCGTACACCTCCCGCAGCCGCGCCATCGCATCTATCACCGGCACGGTGTCGTCAAGCGTCACCTGCAACAGGTCATCCTTTGACAACCGCATTGACAACTCGTTCAGCAGGTGCTCAAAACTGCCCCGCACCCGGCATACATCGCGGCGCGGCGTCAGCGGAAGCTGCTGCACCGTACACGCCCCCGCCCCGTCCATCTCAACCAGCGTCACCGATTTCTCGTGGGTGGCCTCCGAAAAGGAGTATTTGAGCAGCGACCCCGCATAGCGCACATGCTCCGCCCCCGCACGCTGCGGACGATGCAAATGCCCCAATGCCATATAGTCAAACCCCGCCAGCAGTGAAGCATCGACCATATCAGCCCCGCCCACCGCCAAGGGCCGTTCGGACTCGCTCTCCTCCCCGCCCACCACAAAGAGATGCGCCACCCCCACCGACCGCGTGTTGCGCGGGTGATGCCGCTCTATCTCGCTGCGCCACCACGCCACCCCATCCTGATGCGTTTTGAGCGTCTTGTCGCCCAGCTTCGAGCGGAAGACCGGCGGCTCGGTGTAGGGCAGCGGGTAGATGGCCACCCGCCCATAGCGGTCTTCGCGTATCAGCGGCTCCACACACCGCTGCAGATGACCATATATATACACACCACGCTCTTGCATCAGCCGCGACCCGTAGGTCACCCAGTGCGGGCCGTCGTGGTTGCCCGCTATCGCCACCACCGCCACCTGCGCCTCCGCCAACCGCGTTAGCGTCTCATCCAGCAGCGTGATCGCCTCGCCCGGCGGCTGCGTCCGGTCGTAGACATCCCCCGCTATCAGCACCACATCCGGCCGCTCGGCGCGCACTAACGCCTGTAGCTCCCCCAAGATGTGCGCTTGGTCTTCAATCAGTTTTGTGTTGTGCAGTTGGCGGCCAAGATGCCAGTCGGCTGTGTGCAAAATACGCATACTCCTTCCTCTCTAGGCGCTATGATGCCCCGGCGGGCGGCAGCAGGAGGCGGTCTTTGATGCCCTGGCGGTCGGAGACGTAGGCGAGATCGAGGCGTTCGGCAAAAATATATTGCTTATATTGCATCACCTCTGTAAAATTTTCTGTATAGTTTGAGAATATATTCGTCCTAGACGTGAAGGAACATATCGAGTAAGTAGGTTTCTTAAGAACACCCTTCTTATCTGCTTCAATGGTGACTGAAACATCTCTTTTGAAATACTGTCGCTACCGAATATACGTTCATATTCAGAGGCAACGTCAAGTGCAAAGCCAGGTTGTTGGTCTATTAGAGCAAATACCCATAACAAAATGTAGTGTCTTGATAAGGCGTTATTCTTTTGAAGCCATTCCAAACTCCGAAGATATCGAGCTTCGCACCAATGAGGACTTTGACGTATTCCACGGAGCATCAGATTAGACGTAAATGCTCTTCTATGATTGATTGTTTGTGACAAAGTTGATTGATTAATCCTTGCAGTACCCTTGACCTCCATATTAGAGAGCCAGAATCCTTGCTCTATTAGGCTCTCGTGGACCTCAATAAAGGAATCCTCCCCCACATATCCAGGCATCAACCCCGGTTCAATATCTACTGCCAAGACACGCGACCGTACGTCAGGATTTATGCTGTTAAAGAGACGCAAATCAATACCCTGGGAGTCAAGTTTGATCCAGTCTATTTCTTTGATTGAGAGTTCTTCCATGACATTGTCTAGAGTCGTTGCAGGAACATCAATCTTATCTACAACAGTAAAGAGATCTGAATAGATATATTGAGATAAAGCCTCGATATTAGGTGGGAGCGTGCTAGAACAGTAGGGGGATTTGGTAAGGTAGAAGGATAAATGGTCTTTATCACTTTGGTGTGTGATAGCTTTATTGATAATAAACCCTCGAAAGTAGTCTCCAGACAATTCTCTTATGTCACGAAGATCGGGATCAAAACCCACATAAATTGCATATTGACTTAGATCTTTCCATATGTCTGGGGTACCAGCAGAAGCACCAATATCCATCAAGATGGGATGAATATTGGTCTCCGAGAGTACCTGTGTGAATTTTTCTTTATACAAAACTGTGTTCTCCTTTCAGATACTTTAATAAGAACGATATGGCCGCCCCCTCCGCCCCGCCTTGAGGCAGAGGGAGGGGGGAGCGGGAGGTTAGTCGTTGACGCGCTCAAGGAGGGCGACGGGGAAGGACGCGCAGACGGCGGCCATCGGGAGAGCGTGGGTGTCGTTGTGGGCTTTGGTGGAGAGCAGTTCGCCGGTGAGCCGGTTGCGGAAGCGGGCAGGCGCGGCGGCGGCGGGGAGGGAGAGCCATGTCTCGCCCCAGACCTCCGTGCCGATGGGGGGGCGTTCTTTGGCCTTGGTGAGGCCAACCACCAACCGCGGCACCACCACGATGACCATCGTCTCGCCCCACTCACGCAGGAATGCACAGACGTGGGCGGCCTGCGGGCCAGTACCCTCTAGCGGGAGGTAGCTGCCGCGGGCAAAGAGGTCGGGCATAGCGCGGCGCAGCGTGAGCAGCTCGGAGATGAGATAGAGCTTGATACGGCCGTCGTTGGCCGACGCGAGCAGCTCTTGGGCGAGGGCGGTGCGGTCGGGGCCACTCGCCGTGATGGCCTGCGTGAGCGAGGAGAGTAGCGCACGGCGGTGTCCATAATCGACCGGTCGCCGGTTATCGGGGTCAACCAAGCTCAGATCCCATAGCTCCGTGCCCTGGTAGATGTCGGGGACGCCGGGCGAGGTAAGTTTGAGCAGCGTCTGCGCCAATGAGTTGATCTGCCCAAAGACGCTGATGCGGCGGGCAAATGCAGCCATATCCGCGACAAACGGATCAGCGGGGTCGTCGGGCAGCACCGCGGCGACGAAAGATTGGACGGCGTCGTCATAGCCCTGGTTGGCATTGACCCAACTCGTCCGCACTTTAGCTTCTTTGGTGGCCTTGTGCATATAGCCCCCAATGCGTTCGCGGAATGTCGCCCACGACCCATCTTCGACCGCCTGCGCAATGCCCTCTGGCGAGCAGCACGCCAACGGCCACGCCCCCACCAATGTCTGGTAGAGCAGATATTCATCGTTGGGGTCAGGAGATGGGTCGCCATTGAGATAGGTCTTGCGGTCGCTGGTGATGTCTGCCCACCGTTCAACCGCGGCCTGCCACTCAGTTGGCAGCTCCGAGAGCACGTTGATACGCGCGCGCACATCCTCACTCCGCTTGGTATCGTGGGTGGAGGAGGCGAGCATCGTGTGTGGCCAAGCACGTTGGTTGTCGGTATTGCGCTCGTGGAACCCTGCCACCGTGCTGCCGAAGTGCTGCGGGTGACCGCCCACCTCGTTGAGCGACACAAGCCGATTGTAGACGTAGAAGGCCGTGTCCTCAACGCCCTTTGCCATCACCGGCCCGGACAACTGCTGGAACTTGCGCACCCATCCGATAAGGTGGGGACGGTCGTCGGGGCGGAAATCGGCCACGTTGGAGAGCAACAGCGTTTCCTGGATAAAATCAAAGACTGCCTTAGGCGTACGCGGATTGAGATGGCGGGCCTCGGACAACGCATGCTCGATATATTGGCGGTCGCGGGGGAGTACCTCGCCGGAGCCGTCAGTGTAGGTTCGGTAGACCGGCAATGCCGCAATCACCTCGCGCAGGGCGGCTGTGAGCGTGTTGAGCGTAAAGTCGCGATAGCGGCGGTTACGTTCGGCAATACGCTCAAGCTGATGGCTCAACGCATAAATCTCGCTGTCCATCGAGCCGAGCATAATCACTTTTTTCTTCTCATTCACCAGCCGGTCAAAGCGCACATATTCATTGATGAAATCGTGGTAGATCGCATCAAAGCGCGAACCATGCTCACTATGTACGAACAGATTGTTGACCGTGCTCAAGAAGTCGTAGCCGGTCGTGCCGTGCACCAGCCAATGCTGCGGCAACGGCTCATCCTCCGCCAAGATTTTCTCTGCCACCACGTAGAGCGGGCGTGTGGTGATTGCCAATACATTCGTTTCATCTTCGGTGGCGAGGTAGGCGGCGATGCGGTTAGAGACGCGCGTCGCCAATGTCTCATCATCGGGCATTTGCGGGCGGACACGTGCTAATCGCGCCTTCACCTGGTGGAAGACGTAATCGTGCTGCAGTTGCGCAAAGTAGCTGGATGGGTCGTACAACCCATCAATGTGGTCAATGCGCAACCCCTGGATATGCCCTTCGGTCAGCAGCCGGAAGATAAGGGCGTGCGTATCGTGGAACACCGCCGGATCTTCGGTGCGGATGGCCGCCAAATCGTTGATATCGAAGAACCGCCGGTAGTTAATCTCCTCCGCCGCCACGCGCCAAAACGCCGGTCGATAGGATTGCTGGTGGATGAGGTCGTCAAGCAGATCGAAGCTGTTGGGGTCGTCCACATTGCCGTTGAAGGCCAAAATCGCCTGATCAATCTCTTCGTGCACGGCTTCGCTCTCTTGGTAGAGCGCGTCGATGCGGCGTTTGATGACCTCTTTCTCCCGATTGCGCTCGATCAGCTTTTGCGGGTCGCGTTCGGTGCGCGGCGGGAGATAGCTGATGGCGGTCAGGATACTCTGAAACTCTTGCAGATGCTCATCTTCGGGGTCAAGCCGTTCGGTCAAGGGGTCAAGCCGCGTCCCCAAGATGACGCCATAGGTGCCCGGCGCAACAGGCAGGATGTGTTCGTAATAGCGGATGGTGAAGGAACCCGCCTCGTAGACCAGCGTCAGTTCGCCATTTTCCAAGATCTTCCCATATTGGTCGCCCAAAATTGGCAAGAGTACCTTATTTTTCAGCTCTGGCTTAACCGGCTGCCACTCAATGTCGAAGTAGGGCGCATAGAACGAACCCGGCCCATTCTCCAACACGTCCATCCACCATTGGTTGTTCTCATCGCCGATGCCCATATGGTTGGGGACGGTATCAAGGACAATACTCATCCCGCGTTCGCGCAATGCCCGCGATAGCGAGATAAAACCCTCTTCGCTGCCCAAGACGGGGTTAATCGTGCTATGGTCGCAGACATCGTAGCCGTGGCTACTGCCTTCCCGCGGCAGGAAGATGGGCGACACATAGCAATCGCTGACCCCTAGCTCATCCAGGTAGGGGACAAGTTGCTCGGCGTCGGCAAACCCAAATGATGGGTTGAACTGCAGCCGGTAGGTGGCGCGCGGGATGCGTTGCTGCGACAGTACATCTTTTGTAATAGAGGCCACCGTCGGCGTGGTGCTAAAGTCTTGCATCTCGGTTACCCGTACTCCTAGCTTGTCGCCAAGCGTGATGAACTGTGTCACCCACGCTTGTGCATCTTCGTCGCCATCATCCGCGCACTCCTGCATCTCAATATAGAGCGAGGTCATCAGCCGGTAGTAGGTATTCTGGATCTTCCAGAAGTCCACACCAAACGGCATCATATGCGCTACATCGACCAGCGCCTCCAACGAATGTAGTGCATCAAGCTCACTGGCGTGGCGGCTCACCTGGCTGGCGACTCGTCCCATGGTCTGTTCAAGCGTGTAGGCCAATTCGGACGTGTTGAGCTGGATATCCCACATCCGGGCGCGCTCCAACAACGCCTGCACTTCCTCGCGGTCGGGAGAGCCTTCGCCTGCCGCCCGCCGCAGATCGCTATTGATGACAAACTCAGCCGCGGCATGCAGCGTCCGGGGCAAGGGCGTGCTCAATGACGACAGGAGGTTCATCAGGTTGGCGCGGCGTTCGTAGAGCTGCCGGTAGATGGCCTCATCATTGGCATGGGTCGATTCGAGCATCAGGTTGAGGAAGGTGCGCCGTGCATCGTGGAAGAGCGATTGCAAGGAGTAGTCCAGGCCTTCAAAGAAGGTATCAAGCAGCCGTACGACTTCGGCAATATCGCCCGTTTCAGTGCCATGCGCAATGCCTGCTGCCAGCGCGTCGTAGTCTACGTCCTCATCATAGGAGCGCACGCCCGCATTGAGGTTTTGGTCGCCAAAATAAAGCACGCCAAAGACCACATGCACCCGCTCATGCGTGATGATCGAGGTGACATGCGCGTGGCCAAGCAGAATTTTGGCCATCCCCGTATCGAACCGCCGTTCGTCTTGGCTCTCGACCGCGTAGCAGGAGAGCGAGGTGGGGGCATGGCGCTTGTCGAACAGCGAACTGATGGCATAATGGACGCTGACCCGCACCAAATCGACAAACGACGGCTTCACCCACTTCTCGTAGATGTGCCGTCCATCGCGGTGTTCGGCAAGATTGCTCTTGGCCGCGGCGAGCTGCTCAAGGAACTCCTCTTCAATCTCCTCGCCAAAGAGAGCCGTGGCAAGTTGCACCGCTCGTCCGGCAAATTGGATAACCTGCACCGTCTCAATGCCAGAAAGCTCATCGAAGAACCACCCACAACTGGTGTACATCAACATCAGGTGGCGCTGGATTTCGAGCAGTTGGAGGATCTCAACTTCTTCTTCCGCATTGAGCGGGCGGATGGCATGTCGCCCTAACCACGCCGACACCCGTTCGGGCGTGCGGTCGAGGAGCACGTGAATATAGTCATCGCGGACGTGCCACGGCTCATAGAGCAGGCTCGTGGCGCGTTCCTCGTAGAGTGGGACAAGCTTATCACGAAGCCAGTCAAACGCCGTCCGCAGCGGCCCACGCCACGCTTGGTTCCAGGAGGGGTAACCGCCCGAATGGCAGCCACAATCCTCATACCACCGCCCCACCCCGTGCGAACAACTCCAGGCTGTCCGCTCAACAATCTCTACCTCGTTGGTAGGCGGGTGGATATCAAGAAATTCGCCATAATTGGTGATTTTGGCGAGGTTTTGCTGCTCAATGTAGTCCATCGCGTAGGCAAGCGCCATTTCGCCATCAGCGTGGTGGTGGCCATAGCTCTCACCGTCGGTCGCGATGTGGACAAGCTGCGGATGCTCACGCGATTCGTCAAAGCCGCTGACCAAGCGATTGGCAAACAATTCACCGCTATTGAGCAGCCCCTCAAAGGCCACCGCACGGGCAATTGGGCCATCGTAGAAGAAGATGGCAATGGTTTTCCCCGATGGCAGCCGCTGCATATAGGGCTGAGTGGGGTCAACCCGCCCGCCAGAGACATCCTGCCACGGGCCATCGCTCTCTATGGGGCGTTGGCGGCCTGCCTGGTAGGGCGAGAGGATGGTATAGCGGATGCCGTGCTCTGCCAAGATGTCGAGGGTTTCGAGATCGACGGCGGCTTCGGCGAGCCACATACCTTCGGGGTGCCGCCCAAACCGATGCTCAAAATCGCGGATACCCCATACCACCTGCGTCACGCGGTCGCGGTGGTTGGCGAGCGGCATAATAATGTGGTTGTAGACCTGCGCAATGGCCGACCCGTGGCCCGAAAATCGCTCAATGCTCTCTTTATCAGCCGCCACAATCGCCTGATAGACATCTGGGCTATGCTCTTCGATCCAACTGAGCAACGTTGGCCCAAAGTTGAAGTTCATTCGGGCATAGTTATTGACGATTTTGGCGATACGGTGGTTATTATCAAGGATACGGGCGACCGTGTTGGGCGCATAGCACTCCGCCGTGATGCGCTCATTCCAGTCGTGGAAGGGATAGGCGGAGTCTTGCAGCTCCACGGTCTCAAGGCCCGGGTTTTCGCGCGGGGGCTGGTAGAAGTGTCCGTGAATACAGATATAGCGTTTGGTCATGCATCCTCCCCTTCGTCAATGCGGACAAAGGCCGCAAATGCATATGCGCCCAGCGTCAGCGTGACCTGTCCATTCGATAAGATCTGCTCTGGCAAGAGGGAAGGGGTGTCGCTTGGTTGCGGGTGCCACTTCGGCTCGGTTGAGTCAAATAGCCGGTTCCAGTTTCCGGCGGGGAAGGCCAGTTGTTGCAAGACCGTTTCGTGCTTGAGGTGGAAGAGCAGCACAATTTCGTTCATCCCCACCGACTCCAGCTGTTTGCCGGGCGTGGTGTGCCACCGAGTCGGGTCGCACCACCGCCGCACGATCACCACCCGCTCCGACTCTAGCTCTGTGACCTCCATATGATGCTTGCTGAGCGTGGCAAGCGCAGGCACGTTCTTGCGCAGCCGGATCAGGTCGCGGTAGAGAGTAAAGAGCACGCGATGGTGTCCATGCGAGCGCAGGGCGTGGTTGATGCGCGACCGCACAAACGTCTCTTCTGCCTGCGGATCGGGCGGTTCACCCTGCCACGCAAAAGCAGCAAACTCCTCTTTGCGGCCAGTGCGCACGCCTTCCACCAGGTTGGGGTCGGAATGGCTCACGAAGTAGAGGAAGGGCGATGGTTCACCATGCTCTTCGCCCATAAAGAGCATCGGGATGAAGGGCGAGAAGAGCAATAACCCCGCCGCCAATTTCAAAGCCTCAAACGGCACCAATGAGGTGAGCCGTTCGCCAAGCATCCGATTGCCCACTTGGTCGTGGTTTTGGGTGCAGACGACGAGCTGATTTGCCTTCACAAAGCGCGATGAGCCGCCGTGACGGCGTTGGCGGTGCGCCGAGTAATCACCCTCATAGACCCACCCCTGCCGCAGGACGCGGGCCATCTGCGGGAAAGAGCCGAAATCGGTATAGTAGCCATCGGTTTCGCCCGTCAAGAGCGTGTGGACGGTGTGGTGAAAATCATCACTCCACTGGCTATCAAGCCCATACCCGCCAATATCCGGCGGCGTGACGTGGCGCGGGTCGTTCATATCGCTCTCGGCGATGGTGTAGATGCGGCGGCCAAGCTCCCCCGCCCGCTGCGATATCGCGTCGCCCAACTCCCGCAGGAAGGGGTAGGCGGAGAAGTCGGTAATGGCGTGAACAGCATCCAGGCGGAGGGCGTCTATCTGAAAGTCTGTCACCCACATCAGGGCGTTTTCGATAAAGAAGCGCCGTACTTCATCGCTCCCCGCGCCGTCGAAATTGACCGCCTCTCCCCACGGCGTCTGGTAGCGGGTGGTGAAGTAGCGTGGTGTGTAATCCCACAGATAGTTGCCTTCTGGGCCAAGGTGGTTGTAGACCACATCAAGCACGACGGCCAACCCGCGGTGGTGGCACGCATCGACGAGCCGTTTCAACCCCTCCACGCCGCCGTAGGAGTGGTGGGCGGCATAGAGCGATACGCCGTCGTAGCCCCAATTGCGGCTGCCGGGGAATTGCGCCACTGGCATCAGCTCAATCGCGGTAATTCCAAGGTCAACGAGCGTGTCAAGATGGGGGATGATGGCATCAAATGTGCCTTCTTCGGTGAATGTCCCCACGTGAAGCTCGTAGACGATGTACGACTCCAGTGGGATGCCTGTCCAGTGGGGGGTTGTCCACGCGAAGGTGGGGTCAACCACAGCAGACGGGCCATGCACCCCATCCGGCTGATTGCGAGAGGCGGGATCGGGGCGTTCCTTCTCGTCGTTGATGCGGTAGAAATAGCGCGTTCCGGCGGTCACCCCCGCAACGATGGCGTGGTGATAGCCGTGCGGCGTCGATTCGAGCGGCACCACTCGCTCTTGTGGCTCGATTATATGGAGCTGAATACGGGTGGCGTCTGGTGCCCATACGCGGAATGAGCACCGACCGTTATCCAAGAGCACCGCACCCAGCCCAACGTCTCCTGATGGTATCATAATAGAGACCTCACTTTGCTAAGACTTCTCTGATGATCCCGTTCCTGTTGGCCCACCAGATCCTGCTTTGAGCATCTGCAGCAGGCTGCGGATCGGGATATGTACCCAATGTGGGCGATTGTTCATCTCATAGCCAAGCTCATACACCGCCTTGTCAAACATATATGCTTCCAGAATGCCTTCCAAATCGCGGATATCCTCTGGAATGAAGGGCGTATCGCGCGCTGCCTCAAGATAGCTACGCAGGAACGTCGCCGCCACCCACTGATACCAGAACTGCGACCAATCTGCCAACCAGGATAGATTTTGTTCACGGTGGATGTCAAGCGTCTCGCAGTAGCGCTCCAGGCCGGTCGCGGCGGCGTATTGGAATGAGCGCAGCATACCGGCGACGTCCAGCAGCGGCGAGCGCTTCATCTTGCGTTCGCGGAGGGTACGAGCCGGTTCGCCCTCAAAATCGATAATCACAAAATCGTCGCCCGTGTGCAGCACTTGCCCAAGATGGTAATCACCGTGGCAGCGTGTGCGCATCATGGTGAGTTTGCGCATCAACCCGCTCTGTAGCCGCTCGATCAGGGTGTCTTCATATTGCAGCAATTCCCGCGCTTCCTCCACCGACGCTTCTGGCAGGGTATCAATGCCCTTCTGCATCATCAGGAAGGTTTCCCGCGTGCGGGTGCGCATCGATTGGTAGACCGAACGCTGGTAGAGCGATGTGAAGGGTTCGGGCCGGAAGGCGGGATCCCCCGGCTCAGAGCAGAGCGCACGGTGCATTTCGGCAGTGCGCTTGCCAAGCAGCGCCACGGCCTCAAGATGAGCGCCAATCGTTTGGCGAGCGAGTTCGGGGACTTCCTCCTGTGCCCGTGTCAAAATTGGCTCGGTGGAGAGGGGAATGGTGTCGCTATCCCAATCGTAGTTGGTCGCCACCCACTCAAAGTAGGAACCAAGCGCGTCGAGGGTATATTGCCACGCATCGCCTTCATTCGGCACAAACCGCTGCGCGATGAAGAGGCTCATCGGTTCAGCACGCTTCACCCCATACTCAATACTCCCCGCCACCGGCGCAATCTGCGTAAAGGAGGTCTTCTCCGTGAGGAAGCGGCCAATCTCCAAATCAGGGTTGACGCCCTCATCCACGCGACGGAAGAGCTTGATAATCAGTTGATCGCCAAAAATGAGCGAGGTATTACTCTGCTCGGCACGAGAAACCTTCGGCTCTGGCAGATCTTCTCCCGAACGCTGCATCTCGCGGAAGATGGCCGTCGCGGTGGCGCGCATATGCCCCGATTCGCCCTCAACGCGGCGTTGGTTGGCGATAAACAAGAGCAATGCGCGTCCGAAGTCGGGATTATAGAGCGCGTCGTACAGCAGCCCTTCACCATCCTTCGATTTGAGTGTCGCAATACAGGCTTGAGGCGTCCATTCTTGTGTCTGCGTTGCCTGTTCACCCGATGCATACGCGATAGGCATCACATAGGTCTCACTATCGCCCTCTGTGTAGTCAACCTGCAACAGCACAATGTAGGCGCGGGAGCTGTTGAACGCCACAGGGATACAATCGCGGATGGCGGTCTTGCGGATGGTGCGGGCTTTCCCGCCAAACCACCGATAGTTCAACATCGCCTTGGGGAGGGCATTCGCAAGCGTTTGGTGGGCGGGTTTGCCTTTTGGCGCACGGAAGAGCGTTTCCCATGTGCCAGTCACCTTGATCGATGGACGTTCAGCGTGTAGCTCTTTGTCGCCCGTAGACGACTCCGCATACATCGGCTCAATCGAGAAGAAGAAGAAACTATGCGGGCCAAGCGTCACGAAATAGGGCAGTTCGCCGATGGGCGGGAACGCAGTGCGCCCAAACATCTCCATTGGCACCATATCGCGGTATTTGGAGAGGTCAAGCTCGACCCCCTGCGAGAAACGCGACAGGTTTGCCACGACCAAAATCGTCTCATTCTCGTAGCTGCGGATAAAGGCAAGTACCTTGCGGTTGTCGGGGTGGAGAAACTCCATACTGCCGCGGCCAAACGACTTATACCGCTTGCGCAAGGCAATCAGCCGCTTCATCCACCACAGCAGCGAAGAAGGGTTGCCCTGTTGCGTGGCGACGTTGATCGCCTCATAGTGATATTCCGGGTCGGTAATCACCGGCAGGTAGAGGCGTTGGCGGTTGGCGCGCGAAAACCCCGCATTGCGGTCGGGACTCCACTGCATCGGCGTGCGCACGCCATCGCGGTCACCCAGGTAGATATTATCGCCCATGCCAATCTCATCGCCATAATAGATGACCGGCGTCCCCGGCAGAGAGAAGAGCAACCCGTTCATCAGCTCAATGCGGCGGCGGTTGTTGCTCAGCAGCGGGGCGAGGCGGCGGCGAATACCAAGGTTGATGCGCGCATTGGGGTCGTTGGCGTAGATGCGGTACATATAGTCGCGCTCTTCGTCCGTGACCATCTCCAAGGTCAATTCGTCGTGGTTGCGCAGGAAGAGTGCCCATTGCGCCGTCTCTGGGATGGAGGGGGTCTGCGCCAGGATATCGATGATAGGGAAGCGGTTTTCCATATACAGCGACATAAACAGCCGCGGCATGAGCGGGAAGTGGAACGACATGTGGCACTCATCGCCGTCGCCGAAGTAGGTCACGGCATCTTCCGGCCATTGGTTCGCCTCCGCAAGCAGCATCTTGTCCTGAAAGCGTTCATCAATATGCGCACGCAACTCTTTGAGGAATTGGTGCGTCTCTGGCAGGTTTTCGCAGTTGGTGCCCTCCCGTTCGTAGAGGTAGGGAATGGCGTCAAGACGCAGCCCATCCACCCCGAGCTTGAGCCAAAAATCCATTGCCTTGAGCACCGCCGCCTGCACACGCGGGTTCTCGAAATTGAGATCGGGCTGGTGGCGGTAGAACCGATGCCAATAGTAGGCGTTGGCGACCGGATCCCACGTCCAGTTGGACGACTCAAAGTCCTGGAAGATGATGCGCGTGTCGGAGTATTTCTTGTCGGTATCGCTCCATACGTAGAAATCACGCATAGAGGAGCCGGGCTTGGCATGGCGGGCGCGCTGGAACCACGGATGTTGGTCGGAGGTGTGGTTGCAAACAAGCTCGGTAATCACCCGCAACCCACGTTTATGCGCCTCACGCACAAACTGCCGAAAGTCACGCATCGAACCATACATGGGGTTGATATCGGTGTAGTCGGAGATATCATACCCGTCGTCGCGCAGGGGAGAGGGGTAAAAAGGAAGCAACCAGATGGCGGTCACGCCAAGGTCTTGAAGATAATCAAGCTTTTCTATGAGGCCCCGGAAATCGCCAATGCCATTGCCGTCGCTGTCGTGGAAGGCGCGGACGTGCATTTCATAGATAATCGCGTCTTTGTACCACATCGGATCATCTTCGTGCATCAATGGTACGTCTTCTCTTGCCACGTTTTCCTATTCCCCTTTCGATGGTTTCAATGAGATTTGGGACACGGTGCGGTCTCTCTTCGGCGGGCGCGGTTGGGTGCGAGCGTGCTGTTGGCGTGTTGTTGGTATAGTGTCGGCAACCACCGACGTTCATACCATCATCCCGTTGTGCCGATAGGGATTGGGTGCGGTGTTCGTACGACTGCAGTGCAACCCGCAATGATCATACCACAATCCATTGTTTTGTGCGATTTTGGGAGAGGTGAGAGGGAGGTTGCGAGGTTGTTGCGAGCAGAAGCGAGGGCTGTGTTATAATTGGCGGGTGTGCGAAGCATCTGAACAGAGCAAGTGTCCCGAATCAGAAACAAAAGAAAGAGCTAAAGACAAACGAAGTTATGAGTGTTGATCTGCAGAAGACACAACAAACAAACGTGCCGAATATGGAATCGAGAGAGGGTACTGTGTCTCGTTTTTCCCCCCTTGCGCGGTTGCGTACTGCCTGGAACAATATCCAGTGGAACAACGTACAATGGAAGCTCATCCTCCCCATTGCTCTCATTATGGCGACGGGGTGGTGTGTACTCTTTTTGATGAACAACTGGCTGCAATTCTTGGCCGGTCTTGTCCCTGTTCTCGCGGGGATGTATCTTGGGCGGCGAGTGAAAGAACCTGTCGCATTGCAGGGTATCTTGCTTGGCGTGGCAGGCTTTGGTTTTGGCCTCCTATTGTGTTCTCTCTACGCCATTGTGGGGGCGATGGGCATTGCGCCTATGCCGGTGCAAGCCCTGAGCGAAACAGAGACTATCATCCTAACCCCTGCCCAGCTCGTCGTGTTCTACGTGCAATTTTCGCTGTTTGCGATTATCCCTTTCCCTGCCTTCGGAACGGTTATCGCCTACCGCAACGAAAACCGTCGGTGCGAGATGAAGGAGCAGGTGGATCAGCGTGGTGGGCAGTTGGAGCGCGCCGGTACTATCCGCACGCTTGAAGACCTCCAGGGCCTTTCCCTGCCGCAGTTTGGCACCTACGTGCGCAATATCTATAACAAGCAAAATTTCCTGCTCAAGGATTACCGTTTTCTCGACAAGGATAGGCACCTCGACCTACAAATGGAGTATGAAGGCGAGACCTACCTACTGCGGCTTTCTGTTGCCGACGAAGTGCGCCCAGGTACGATAGAGACGCTGGTGCAGGATATGAAGAAGCAAAACATCGCCAAGGGTGTGGTGGTAACTTCAACCCACTTCACGCCTGAAGCACAAAAGTCGGGGAAGAACCGCAAAAACGTGGTCTTGATAGATGGGCAGACCTTGTTTGATATAGCGGAGCAATGACGGTTTGAAGATCGATCTTACAGGGCGTGTTGCCCTGGTGACAGGCGCAAGCCGCGGCATTGGGCGGGCCATCGCCACACAGCTCGCCGAGTCGGGGGCACGGGTGGTCGTCAACTACCTCAGCAACCGCGACGCCGCCGAAGAAACAGTTGCCGCGATTGTGGAGCAGGGGAGCGAGGCGTATGCTATTCAGGCCGACGTGAGCAACTCTGCCGAAGCCGAACGCCTCATCAAAGAGACTATCGATATCTATGGGCAACTGGACATATTGGTCAACAATGTAGGCAATACCCGCGACGCCCTTTTGATGCGTATGAAAGAGGAAGATTTCGACTTCATCATCCGCACCAACCTCCATGGCGTCTATTTTTGCACCCGCTCTGCCATCCGCGCCATGCTCAAACAACGCTCCGGTCGCATCATCAATATCACCTCAATCGTGGGGATTATTGGCAACCCAGGTCAGACCAACTATGCCGCTGCCAAGGCGGGCGTGGTGGGGTTTACCAAGTCGACCGCCCGCGAAGTCGCCAGCCGTGCTATCACCGTCAATGCGGTTGCGCCGGGCTATATCGAGACGGAGCTATCTGGCTTGATGGGTGAAGAGCGAATGCAAACCGTTCTCCAATCTATCCCCTTGGGGCGCGCTGGAAGACCGCAAGACGTTGCAGGCCTCGTTTGTTTTCTCGCTTCTGACGCCGCATCATTCATTACAGGGCAAACCTTTACCGTGGATGGCGGCATGGTGATGTGTTAAGCAATGTTTCATCGCATACTTATTGCCAACCGTGGAGAGATCGCCGTTCGGGTGGTGCGGGCCTGCCAAGAGGCTGGCGTCGAGTCGGTTGTCGCCTACAGCGAGGCCGACCGCGACTCGTTGGCGGTGCGCTTGGCGGATGAAGCCGTTTGTATTGGCCCCGATCTGCCCTCACGCTCCTATTTGAACCCTCCTGCGCTCATCAGCGCGGCGATGATTACCGGCTCTGAAGCCATCCACCCGGGCTACGGCTTCCTCTCCGAAAACCCCTATTTTGCCGAAATGTGCGCAGAGTGCAATCTACAGTTCATCGGCCCAAGCGCGGAAACGATCCGCATTATGGGTGATAAGTCGCTGGGACGCCATACGATGCGGACAGCCGGTGTGCCAGTGATCCCCGGCTCCGACGGCGAGCTGCGTGGGGTGGAAGAGGCCGTTGAGGTGGCGCGGGGTATTGGCTACCCCGTCCTGCTCAAGCCCAGCGCAGGCGGAGGTGGCCGCGGGATGCGCATCGCCCACAACGAAAATGACCTCCTCAAGGCCTATAGCACCGCGCGGGCAGAGGCCGAGGCGGCGTTTGGGAATGGCGGGCTGCTGCTGGAGAAATACCTCGCAAAAGTGCGCCACGTTGAGATACAGGTGTTGGCAGATAGCTATGGCAACGCCATCTACCTCGGTGAGCGCGATTGCTCAGCACAACGGCGCTACCAAAAAATCCTTGAGGAAACCCCCTCGCCCGTCGTGAACGAACCGCTGCGCAACCAAATGGGTGAAGCGGCCATCCGTGGGGTGCATGCTATCGGCTACGTCAATGCGGGAACGTTTGAGTTTCTGGTCGATGAGCAAGCCAACTACTACTTCATCGAAATGAACACGCGCATCCAGGTGGAGCACGCGGTGACCGAAGAGGTGACGGGCATCGACTTGGTAAAGTGGCAATTGCGCATCGCGGCGGGGGAACGCTTGACGCTAGAGCAGAAAGACGTTAGAATACGCGGGCATGCGATTGAATGTCGCATCAATGCGGAAGATCCAGAACGTGACTTTTTGCCTGTCGCGGGCGAGGTTGAGTTTTTTCTTCCACCGGGTGGCCCTGGCGTGCGGATCGACTCGCACCTCTACGCTGGCTATACCCTCCCACGCTGTTACGACTCGTTGCTGGCTAAGTTGGTCGTGTGGGGGGAAAATCGTGATGAGGCGATTCATCGAATGCGTCGAGCACTCAATGAATGTATTGTTACTGGCATTAAAACCACCATACCGTTCCAACTTGTCCTTTTGGAAGATCCCACCTTTCAGGCGGGAGCGATCTCGACCGGATATGTCTCGGAACTGCTGCAACGCTGGAAGAGTCAGCAAGAACGTGGTGGCATAGGATAAGAGGTTGGCTGTGACAGGAGTCCGTCACCGTGTCCGTATGGCTGCGTTGCAGATCGTGTTTGAAGTCGATATTACCGATCACACCCTTGAGGAAGTGGTGGATCGGCACCTTCACCTCCAAGAGGAGCCTCTCAGCCCCGACGCCCAGCAATTTTTGCGCAGCCTCGTGCATGGGGTGTGGGAACACCGCTCCTATCTCGATAACACCATCCAAACCGCAGCCCCAACGTGGCCGGTCGAGCAAATGCCTGGGGTAGATAAAGCTATCCTGCGCATCGCGCTGTTTGAGTTGTTATTTGCTCAAAACCAACGCACCCCCACAAAAGCGATCATTAACGAGGCGGTTGAGCTCGCCAAATACTTTGGCAGCGATAATTCGAGCCGTTTTGTCAACGGGGTGCTCGGTACGGTGGTGAAGCAACAAACGTAGAACGATTAGGATCTAACATCCCCCACGTGAGGGGGGATGTTCGCGTGTTGGTTCGTGTTCTTCCTGAAGCATTGTCATGAAAGGTTGTTTGATCCCATGGAAGCAAAACTGAAGAAGATTATCGTCGATCAGTTGGGTGTTGATGAAGCCAAAGTCGTCCCTGCCGCCACCTTTGCCGACGACCTCGGCGCCGACTCCCTCGACACCGTCGAGCTGATTATGGCGATTGAAGAAGAGTTTGGCGTAGAAATCCCCGACACCGAGGCAGAGAAGATCCTCACCGTCGGCGACGCGCTCAACTACCTCAACGAGCACCAAGGCTAGGTCTCTCATCGACCCACCAAAGCCTCTTGTCCCACCCGTCCGCTTCTCTGTTTCGGAAGTGTTCAGCATTGGCAGCTCTTTGCCAATGCTGGTTCACCACCCATGAATATATTTGGCATCGGCCCAGTTGAGCTGCTATTCATTCTCATCCTAGGACTGCTGGTCGTTGGGCCAGAACGGTTGCCTGAGGTTGCGCGGTGGTTGGGCCGCACCCTGGCGCAAGTCCTTGTTTGGTTCCAGCGCTCTCCCACCGCCCAACTCGTCACCGAGGCTCGTAACGACATCCAGTCGGAGATCACTGAACTTCGTGATGAGCTGCTCCAGACGCAGCAGCGCCTCAAAAATACCCAACAACAGCTCAACAGTGGCATGCAACAGATCCAGAGCGAGTTGGTTGACCCCAAAAACCTCAACCTCTCTTCGCTCTCCAATGCGTTTCAGCTATCTCAACCTCAGCAGCCAAATCAGCCTACTCAATCGCCACAGCCGTCTCGAGAACCCGCTTCCCAAGAACCATCAGCCCCCGCTTCTGAAACAACAGGGCCAGTGCCAACCGTGGGGCGTCGGGGATATGCGCGGCGTCCGCTCACCCCCTCTCCCGATGCTTCTTCTCCCGAAGCGAAGTCTCCTGAAGAGCAAGGGGAACAAACTGAAGGCGTTTCGCTGCGCAAGGATGAGGATGTGCATCAGGGTGCAGAGAAGAATGGACGGGCTGATGAGCCAGAGACAGCCCATCAGACAGCCCATCAGACAGCCCATCAGACAGCCCATCAGACAGCCCATCAGGCAGCGGGCAATCATATAGGCCATGTAGACCACATAGACCATATCGGCGATACAAGCGACACAGACCAAAATACCCCGCCTCCAGAGCAAGAACCGCCAAATCCGCTCTTGATGCAGGAGTTGCAGTTGATACAGCTTCAGGTGCAATCGCTGATGGCTGATTTTCACGCATTGCAGAGCCATCTTCGGCAGCAGGGCTACCTCGATAGTTCGTGGACACCCCCGTCGCACACCATGCACCACGAGAATGAGCAGCACTCATCGTGAACAATCCGAACGATCCAAATCCCGCCAACGAAAACGAATATCCCAATGAATATCCCACATCGCCGCTTGAGACGCGCCGCGAAGGCGTTCCATTTGACGCCATCAAGCCGCACCTCATTGAGCTGCGCAAACGGCTGCAACGTGCGATGGCGAGTGTGTTGGGTGGGGTGGTGGTAGGGCTGTTTTTGGTATTGGGGCCGGTGCAGTTGGTGAATGTCATTATCACGGCATTTACCACTGTCAAGCCCAATTACCCGCCTCTGCAGGCGGTGGGGACGGCGGAAGTCTTTACCAACTACATGATGGTGGCGTTTGCGAGCGGGGTGGTCATTGCGATGCCCATGATCGTCTACCAAGTCTTGGCATTCTTGATACCGGGGACGGAAGAGCGCGAACGCAAGATTATCTACAAGGCGCTGCCCTTTATCACGGGGTTTTTCATTGCGGGGATTGCGTTTGGGTGGTTTGTGACGGTGCCGGTTGCCATTCGCTTCCTGATGAGCTTTGGCGATTCGGCCCTCATCGCCAACCAACCCGCATTATCAAGCTTCCTGCGTACGGTCACCCTGCTCCTCATCATCAATGGCGTCGTCTTTCAGCTTCCCATCATCATTTATGTAATGGCACTGCTTGGCATCACCACGGCGCACGATTTGGGGCGCTATCGCCACTACGCCTTTTTGATTATCACCATCGTAGCGGCGATAGTCACGCCGACTGGCGACCCCATTAACCTACTTCTCCTCGCTATCCCGATGTACCTCTTGTTTGAGTTTGGTGTTTTTATTGCGAGGTTTGTCCCGCAAGACGAAGAATAAAGGATATGGATAAGGAATAGCAGCAGAGAAGAACGCGATTTCACTACCTACTCTGGGTAGGGATATGTTAGCCCAAGCTGCTTGAAAATCCCCGGCCAACCGCCATTCGCCTTTGGCTCTACATCTTGCTTGATCAGCTTGTCGTGGCGGATGGTATAGACGGCAGGCTCTTCCTCAAGGCTAATGTGCTTCCCTGTCGGCTCCACGACCATAAACTTGTCGGGGAAGGGCGGGATCAGCCGATTGGTGTGCGTACCAGTGATGCGCACCGTCGCCTTGATCGTATTTCCCTTGTCCTCATCGATGCGGAGGTTAAAATTGACATCGGGGAAGGCCGCCCACAACGCTTTTTGCGAGGAGATGAGCGCCCGCTTGCCAAGTGGCTTAACCGTGGGGCCGATGAAGATAAAATCGTCGGAGAGGTAGTGTTCAAGCGCTTTCCAATCGCCCCGCTCAATGGCACGATGGTAGGTTTTGACGATCTCTGCTGGCCGTAATGCTTTTTCTGCTGGGTTCTCCATGCATTCTCCCTTTCTTAGGGTAGTGTAGTGTGTTGTTTGCTACCGTTCGGGTAGTAAGTCGAGGCTAATATCCAACGACCGAACCGAATGTGTCAATGCACCAACTGATATACAGTCTACTCCACTTTCGGCGATAGCGCGAATCGTGTCGAGGGAGACGTTGCCAGAGGCTTCCAGAAGGGATCGCCCCGCCACCACCTCCACCGACTGCTGGAGCATTTCCTCGGTCATATTGTCAAGCAGAATGATATCGGCACCCGCTTCAGCAGCAATGCGTGCTTGTTCCACGCTCTCTACCTCTACCTCCACCTTCACCAAGGGGCCGACCGTCTGTTTTGTCCGCTCAATGGAGTGCGCAAGCGACTCGCCCAACGCCCCCAGAATAGCAAGATGGTTGTCTTTGAGCATCACGGCGTCGTAGAGACCATGCCGGTGGTTATATCCTCCGCCCATCCGCACGGCATACTTCTCCAAGACGCGTAAGCCGGGGGTGGTTTTGCGTGTATCGAGAACGCGGACGGGGAAATCGTGCACCTTGGCGACGTATTGCGACGTGAGCGTGGCGATGCCGCTCATGCGTTGGAGGAAGTTGAGCGCAACCCGCTCTCCTATCAGGATAGAGCGTGCAATCCCCGTGATTTGCATCAAAACATCGCCCGCAGTAACTGCATCCCCATCCTCAACCAAAAATGCAACATCGACCGACGGGTCTATCATATCGAACACCGCCGCGGCAATGGGCAAACCGGCAATCACCCCTGGGTCTTTGGCGACGATGCGGGCTTCGGCTTCGACTTCGGCGGGGATAGCGGCGAGGGTGGTGATATCGCCCCCGCCCTCGTCCTCACGAAGCGCTTGGCGGACGATCTCATCTATCACGCTGAATGCAATATCCATAAAATCTCCCTTTTGCTGGCTGGCTTGCTGCTACGGAAAGCGAAAAAGAGCAAAAAAAAGCGGAATTCAGACCGCAATTCCCACTGCTTCTACAAGCGGACACGTCTGCGGCGATTCTGCCACTCGCTCAACCTGCTTTGGCGCAGAAAATCGCTGCAATACGGTATGCACCCGCCACGCATCCTGCGTTTCTGGGAAGTCGGTACGGAAATGTGCGCCACGGCTCTCCTCACGAATGAGCGCACTCGTGATGATTAACCGTGCGACAAGAGTAGCATTCGCAAGAGTAATGCCATCCGAAGTGCAATGCGAGAGTCGGCGGGGGAATGCATCAAGACGGTTCAGCCCTTCTTGCAGACCGTCGGCGGAGCGCAATGGCCCGGCATAATTGCACATGATATCGGTCAGCGTGTGGTGGTTGAGGGTATGGTTGGGGAAGGCTTCCGTATGGCTGGTACGAGGGTTGAGAGGTGTTCGCAGGATGGGCATGGGGATGTGCGAACGGCAACCGCGGTAAGAGGAGAGAGTGTCGAGTGCCGCCGTTGCGGCCTTCTGCCCAAACACCAAGCATTCCAACAGCGAATTGCTGGCAAGGCGGTTCGCGCCGTGGATGCCAGTACATGCGCATTCCCCCGCTGCATACAGCCCGGGGACACTCGTCTCGCCCTCAAGGCTGGTGCGGATGCCGCCCATCAGGTAGTGGGCCGCAGGCGCGACGGGAATGGGTTGCGTGGCGGGGTCGATGCCTTCTTCGCGGCAGCGCGCCGTGATCGTCGGGAAGCGCGTGGCCAGGTATGAGGGCGAGAGGTGGGTCAGGTCAAGCAGTACGTGGTCGCACGCTTCACGCTGCATCGCGGCAAAGATACCACGGGTCACGACATCGCGGGGGGCGAGTTCGGCAAGCGGGTGGCGCGTGACCATAAACCGTTCGCCATTGGGGGAGTAGAGCGTTCCGCCTTCGCCGCGGGTGGCCTCGCTGATGAGGAAACCTTGCCCACTCTTGGTGCGGAAGACGGTGGGATGAAATTGGACAAACTCCATATCTGCGACTTCGGCTCCGGCGCGGTAGGCCAATGCAATGCCCTCGCCCATCGCCGTCGGCTGGTTGCTGGTGATGTGGTAGAGCGCTCCCGCGCCGCCGGTGGCAAGGATCGTCGCCTTGGCGGAGACGTGGTGGAATGAGCCGTCGGCGTCAAGCGCGAGGAGGCCGGTGCATTGACCATGCTGCCGAACGAGATCGACTGCCTGGAACCCTTCAAAGAGGCGGATGCGGGGAGAGCGACGCACGGCCTGTACTAATGTGTTCGTGATGGCAAAGCCCGTCGCATCGCCAACATGCAAGATGCGCCGATGTGAGTGGCTACCTTCCAGCCCCAAGGCAAATTTGCCATCGTGGTGCTCAAACGGCACCCCCAAATCCGCCAATTCGTGCATCAACTGGGGAGCTTGGTAAGCAAGCAGTTCGGCGGCATCGTAATCGGATAACCCGGCACCAGCCGCCAATGTATCCTCGATGTGGGAGGCGGGCGAGTCGTGCTCATCCAGAGCGGCAGCAATCCCGCCTTGTGCCCACGAGGAGTTGCTTTTCAAGAGCGTATCGCGGGTCATCAGGATGACATTGGTGTGTTGGGCGGCGTGGAGCGCGGCCATCAAGCCAGTCGCCCCGCCCCCAACGATCAGGATATCGGTGTGATGTGTGTGCGGGGCGTGGGGCAGGGTCGGGAACAGGTAGGCGGGTTCAGCACATTGCGTCGCAAACATAGGTTTTCATCCCTTCATTTAGGTAATTTCTAACATGCGGTCAATGGCGTGGCGAGCACGGGCAGCAATGTCGGGAGGAACCGTCACCCGGTGGGTCATCGTTTGGAGCGCGTGGTGTATCTTTTCAAGGGTGATCAACTTCATATATTCGCACGTGCTCGTCTCTATGGCGGGGTAAAATGCTTTATTGGGGTGCTCTTGCCGCATCCGGTGGAGTACACCAATCTCGGTGGCAATCACAAATTTGGTCGCATCGCTTTCGCGGACGTGTTTGAACATCTGCCCCGTTGACAAAATCGCCACATGGCCATTCTCCCCCTCACCTGCTTTCCCATCTTGCGCGCTTGATGAGGAGTACGCACTCGCCCCACTGCATTCGGGGTGGATGAGCAGATCGGCGGTGGGGTGGGCGGCGTGGGCAGCGGTAATCGCCTCCTGCGTCAAGGCAACATGCACGTGGCATGCGCCTTGCCAGATATGCAGCGGTCTGCCGGTGATGTGCTGCACGTGGAGGCCAAGATGCTTGTCGGGCAGGAAGAGGATGTCTTGGTCATCGGGAATGGCCTGCACCACCTTGACGGCATTGCTAGAGGTGCAACAGTAGTCGCTTTCCGCCTTGATGTCAGCCGTGGTGTTGATATATGCCACCACGACGGCATTGGGGTGTTGGGCTTTCCACGCGAGCAGCTGCTCAGCCGTGATCGTGTTGGCGAGAGAACAGCCCGCATTCATATCGGGGAGGAGGACGGTCTTATCAGGGCAGAGAATTGCCGCCGTCTCGGCCATAAAGTGCACCCCGCAAAAAAGAATGACATCAGCATCGGTTGTCGCCGCGGTGCGGGAAAGCTGCAGCGAATCGCCAGTGAAATCGGCAAGGCCTTGCACCTCACCCCGCTCATAGCTGTGGGCAAGGATGATGGCGTTGTGACGGCGTTTGAGTGCTTCGATATCGGCAATGATGGCTGCGGTATCGTGGGGGGTGTATATCTCTTCAGACATGGCTCCACCATAGGTCGTCGTTTCAGGAGGAAACAATCATCGCACTACTTTTGTGTGCGGTATAGTGTAGATATAACACTATGAAAGAATATGAAAAAAAGTGGCTCTGGATGGCCGTGTACAAAGTGTAGAATTAACACAAAGTATACTCCAAGGAGCGCAGACTGTCAAGAAGGGAAATGCATTGGGTGGGCAGAGAGGGCATGGGGCAGGGCGACATGGAGGGTCTGCGGCAGAAGCGGGCCGCCTGCCCGGCGTATACACCCCGTGGCAGACGGCCCGTCGCAAGGAGACTACTGTTATTTTCTTACTCTCTGCTTGCAGATACCTTTTTGAGGAGCTATACCTGTTCTTGACGGAGCATCTCGGTCAATTCTTCTGCCTGCACATAGTTCACCACCTCCAACCCTTGCGAGGTGACGCCTTCCACCGCCGCGACCGCCTTTTTGATGGCAAGCGAGAGCGGGACGGCGAGTGGGCAGAGCGCGGAGGAGGGGCGGAAGCGGTAGGTGACATGGCCCTGCTCATCCACGGAGAGGTCTTCTACCAGCCGCATTCGGATAACATCAACGCCGGTTTCGGGGTCGATGACGGTTGAGAGCTTTTCGATAATCGCCTGGTACAATGCTTCGTTATCGGCCATGTGCTGACACTCCTTCCTCCACCACTCCCTCGCCGACCTGGCCAACAAGGTGCGTCATCACAGTATCCCATACATTGGCAATCGCACGGCTCACGGGTGAGTCGGGCCGCCACGCCGTGATAGGTTCGCCTTGGATCATGGCTTTGGGAAGCTCTTCATCGAAGGGAATATGCCCTACGACGGGGATATCGTGTTCACGGCAGTATGCTTCGAGCCGCTCAACGCCTTCTGGGTAGATATCGGCCTTGTTGATGCACACCAACGACGGGATGCGGAAATGCGAGGTAGTTTGCAGGACACGCTCTAAATCGTGGATGCCGGAATTGGTTGGCTCTGCGACGACAAGCGCAATATCGGCCCCGGAAGCGGCGGAAATGACCGGACAGCCAATCCCCGGCGGGCCATCAACCAACACCAGATCATATCCCTCATCAAGGCCCAATAGCCGTGCTTGCTGCTTGACGAGCGTGACGAGTTTGCCAGAGTTTTCCTGTGCCGGACGCAAGGCGGCGTGGAAGAGTGGGCCATAACGGCTATCCGAACGGAACCATTGCCCTGCAATCTGCTCCTCTAGCCGAATGGTTTGCGAGGGGCATTGGTAGTAGCAGGCAGCACACCCTTCGCACGCCACCTCATCCACGGAATATGTCTCAGGCTGGCCGTTTTGAGGAGGAGTGTAGATGATGGCGTCAAAGCGGCACGTCGTGGCGCAAATCCCACATCGATTGCACATTACGGGGTCGATTGATGCGACTGACCCGCCTGCAAAATCGTGGCTCTCGCAGACCTGCGGCTCTAAGACCAGCTCTAAGTTTGATGCATCAACGTCGGCGTCTGCCAATATGGCCCGTACGCGGTTGTCGTGCGAGGCGAGGTGGGCAAATGAGACCGTCACACTGGTTTTGCCAGTGCCGCCCTTGCCACTCAGGATGACCAGTTGTTTCACACCCGTTCCCCTTTCTGATGCGACACTGCTGGCTGGTAATAGCGATGTTCATCATGATGCTGATGAACGATGTCAGCTGCTTGGCGGTGGAGGCTTCGGAATGCGTCTTCGTAGTCGGGCGAGATATCTATCAATGGCAGGCCGCGGGCGATCCCTTCGGCAAGCGCTCTATCGAAGGGAATGCGCAGCAGAATGGGGAGATCTTCCTCTTCACAGAAGGTATCTACCCGATCATCGCCAATGCCATCCCGATTGACAACCACGCCCACGGGGATATCAAGCTCGCGCGCCACGCCCACTGCCAACCGCAAATCGTGCAGCCCAAACGGAGTTGGCTCTGCCACCAGCAAGACAATATCTGCACCGCGCATTGCCTCAACAACGGGGCAGGAAGTACCAGGCGGGGCATCTATGATCAGGGTTTGGCTGCTTTGTGGCTTCATCCACTGCTTTAGTTGGCGGATAATTGGCACTGCCATTGGCTCACCTGGGTTGAGCACTCCGCGTCCAAATATGATCCCGCTCGCCGTGTGGCCTTGTTCCAATGCACCTATCTTAATTGGCTCTTCTGTGATCGATTGATTGGGGCAGATGAGCGAACAGCTTCCACACCCGTGGCAAAGTTGGGGGAAGACCATCACCCGCTTGCCAATGACCGCAAGAGCGTGGAATTGGCAGACGCTGGCACACTCGCCACAGAGAGAACACTGCTCTTGGCGAATGTGGGGAACCATGTTGTGGACATCGCGCTGTGCATCAACCGTAGGGGCAAGGAAAAGATGCGCGTTTGGGGCTTCGACATCGCAGTCGAGGAAGAGGGGTCTTGTTCCTCCCGCCGCGAGGCTCAAGGCGAGGCTCGTGGCAACAGTCGTCTTTCCCGTGCCGCCCTTGCCACTTGCTACTGTGATCTTCATGGTATATCTCTAGAGCCGCTCTAGCGTCCCTTCCTTGAACCGATTCACCGCATCGCGCACGGTGCTGCTTGAGCCAAACAGATACATCGAAACGCCTGCCGCCTTGAGCGTTTGTTGGGCATGCGGGCCAAATTTCCCGCTCACCACGGCCTTGACATCTTTCCCCGCCACAAACTCGCTCGCCTTGGTACCAGCTCCACCCGGTGCACTGGCGGCTGGGTTGGCGTGGGGAGTAGCCTCAAGCGTGTCGGTGTTCACGAAGATAAAATAGGCCGCGCGGCCGAAATGCTCGTCGGTAGGGGCGTCCATCTCTGGCGATGTGGCTGTGACAACAATATTCATTAAGGGATTCCTCTATGTGATACTAATATGTGCCTGTGTTAAGCACTCCCTAAGTTATCTGTGTTATTTTTAGGAGTACCTCATACAATCCTCCATTATATGAAATTTCAGGGCGCTGTCAATGTCGGGGCAGGGTGAGATTAAGGGCGGATGGTTTGTGGTACGCCCTACTCCCCCCCGCCGCTCTGCTTGTCTCTGGCGGCCACTTGTGCTATAGTTCCAACACTCGATATCATTGCAATCACAGCCGTTGAGGAGCTGAAGGGGGGTTATTCTATGCCACCGACGGATCGGATGTTGATGGGGGCAATTGCTGGGAACCCTGCCAAGTATGACGGGCCGGGCGAATACCGCTACTCAATCACACATGAAGATATCTACTTTAGCAGCGCGGAAAGCCCTGATCCCAAAGATAACGAGCAATGGTTTGCTCTGCCATCGCTCAACCCGGACGGCTCAAAGCGAATGGAGCGTGCATTCAAACACTTTATCAAGCGCCGATGGGTGCCAAGTCGGCAGAAGCAGCTCGAAGACTTCGCCCTCAAGCGCGGATGGGATCTCGCCATGGAGTTGAAATATGGCGGTGGGGCGCTGGAGGACTCGGAGGCGGAAGAGTGGCAATATGTCGTCAACCGCGAGCTTGAACGTCTCACCCGCCAAGCGCGTGAACAGATTGAGCAGGCGGCGACAAACGGGGATTCTTAATAGCGTGCAATAACGCACTCTGCTGCATATTATCCCTCTCTGCAGATGAGGGAGGAAGGGTCAAGCTGTCAAGCTGTGTATCTTCCGGCGCTCAACCAGCTTATTATTGTCTTGCACACCCCGCGCAATGTGGTGAATATTGGTGGGGTTGTCCGAGTCATGAAAAATATGGGGATTCGCCACCTGCGGATGGTCTCTCCCGTCTCCTTCCACCCCTCCGACGTGACGGGGATTGCGCACCGCGGCGAAGATATCATTGCGCAGGCGCAGACCTACACAGATATCAACGCCGCCCTTGCCGATGTGCATTACGTGGTGGGGACAACCTCCCGCGCCCGCAGCGGACACCCGTCATCAACCGATATCCGCCGCATCGCCCGCGATATTGTCCACCGCACAGCCGAGGGTATGGTCGCGTTGGTCTTTGGGCCAGAGGACAATGGCCTTGACAACCTCATCCTTGACCGTTGTCATACCATCGTGACCCTCCCGACCGAGCCAACCTATCCCTCTCTCAACCTTGCGCAGGCGGTTCTGCTCTTCACCTATGAGATACGGGCGGCGTCGGCAGAACACTACCCGACTGCCCCGCGGTTGCCCGCGTCAAGCCCTCCCCCCGCGACCGTTGAGAGCCAGGAGACGTTCTTTGAGACGGCAGAGCAAGCCCTCCGTGCCATAGAGTTCTTCAAGAGCGACAATGCGACCCAAACAATGCGTGTCCTACGAACGCTGGTGCACCGCGCCGAAGCCAATGAACGTGAGCTTGCTCTCCTGACCGCCATCGCCCGCGAAACACTGCATTTTCTGCACCGCTCCAATGTCCAGAACACAAGTGAGAGTGGGGAAATGAGCGACTCGCCGCCAGATACCTCTGATACCGATTCCTACTAGATACGCAACTCGTGTGCTTTGCCATCGTCATGAAGCGTTACCGTGACAATACGCTGCTGTTCATCGTAGCTGCCGCCCGCATACGCCGCCCGCTCTGGCGATATGCCGTGGATGCGGATGACAAGCTGCCGCTCGGGAGGCGTATATTGTCCGTGGCGCTCCCCTATCTCAAACCGCAATCCTCCCTCCTCACGGCAGAGGCGGAATGATGTGGTGCAATATTGGCCTTCTTCGTGGGCAAAACTCACCCCGTCATCTTCATAGAGGGTAAAATCGCCATCGCCCGGGTAGAGGTCAAGCGTGAGCGGGGAAAGAGGCTTCTCATCGGCAAATGCAATCTCTGGCCCGTTCGGCAAAATCGCCCCCGCCCGCACATAGAGCGGCATTTTCTCAAGCGGGGCGTGGGCAAGGATATGCGTTGGGCCTTGAATACGCTCATCCGTCCACCAATCATACCACTCGCCCGCTGGCAGGTAGACCGCCCGATATTCGCTCCCCGCGCGGGTGATAGGCGCGGCCATAATCGACGGGCCAAGCATCACCTGGTCAGAGAGGTGGTAGGTTGCGGTATCGTTGGGGAAGTGGTAGAAGAGCGGTCGCAAGACAGGTGTCCCGTGCTGTGCGCTTTCCCAGAAGAGCGTGTAGAGATAGGGCAGGAAGCGGTAACGCCATTGCAGGTAGGTGCGGCTGATGGCCTCAACCCGCTCTCCAAAGGCCCACGGCTCTTGATCGCGGCAGAAATGGACAGTGTGTGAGCGGCTGAAGGGCAATAACGCCCCCAACTGGATCCAGCGGGCGAACAGCTCTGGCGACGCATTCCCCGAAAAGCCGCCAATATCCACGCCCACAAACGGCACGCCAGATAGCCCCATATTCACCAGTTGGGGCATGGTCATCTCCAAGTGCTCCCACACGGGGCTATTGTCGCCCATCCAGCACGCGCTCCACCGCTGCACCCCCGCAAATGCCGAGCGGGTCAGCACAAAGGGCCGTTCGCCGTTCATATGCCGCCGCAGCCCCTCATACGACGCCCGTGCCATCTGCAAGCCGTAGAGATTGCGTAGTTCGGCGTGGTTTGAGCGCTCATCATCGGGGCCTTGCACCGCATCAAGGTCAATTGGCCGCCATGTTTTCTTGCCCGGCTGGCTGAAGGGTTGATCGAAGACCGTCGGCTCGTTCATGTCGTTCCAAATGCCGCGCACCCCCTGATCGACGAGGGCTTTTTGCAGTTCTCCCCACCATTCGCGCACATCGGGGCGGGAAAAGTCAGAGAAGACCGCGTCATCGGGCCACACATAGCCGTGAAACATCTCCCCCGACGCGCGGTGAATAAACATGGTATACTCTACCCCTTGACGGTAGACGTGATACTCGGGATCGATTTTGACCCCCGGATCTATAATGGTGACCACGCGAAATCCTTGGCTGCGTAGGTCGTCAAGCATTACCTTGGGGTCGGGAAAGTTCCGCAGATCCCACGTAAACACCCGAAATCCATCCATATAGTTGATATCGAGGTGGATAACATCGCAGGGGATATCGCGATTGCGGAAGGTTGAGGCGATCTCCCGCACCCGCGCCTCCGACATATACCCCCACCGGCTCTGATGATAGCCAATCGCCCACCGCGGGGGGAGCGGGGTTGTGCCAAGGACGTGCCCTATCCCTTTGGAGACGGCTTTTGGCGTTGGGCCGTAGAAGACATAGTAGTCTATTTCGCCATTGTCCGCCTGCATGCGCCACGTATGAGGGTCAGCATCGCCCATATCAAAGGAGCTTCGCCACGTGTTGTTGAGGAAAAACCCATAGGCAAGGCCAGGCCGGACAGAACAAAATACAGGAATAGCGATGTATAGAGGGTCACTGGTTGGCCCTTGTTTTGTGCCAGGATCTGTCGTCCAGTTGGTGAAGAAGTAGCCCGTCTTGTTGAGGGGGCCTGTCCGCTCTCCAAAGCCGAAAAACTGCTCTCCCGAATCGATATGTTTGGCGCAAGCCACCTGCGTATCGGTATCTTCCCACTGCATACCGCCGCTGTCGGCGCAAAACCGTTGTCCTGCCGCATCGACAAACGAGATACGGCACGGGTTGCGCTGGACGTGGATGGCAAGCGGTGCATCCTCATCTGCAGCCTCTGGGCGGATGATGATGGCATCGGATGTTTCTTCGACGGTATAGGGGATAGGCTCAAAATGCTCGTCGGGCGGGGCAACGGCCCACGAACGGTGTGGCCGAAACGTGCCATACGGCGCAAGGCGAACACGGACGATGTGTGAGGTGATCAGGGTGATGGCAACTTGCGGCTCCCCGCAATCGATGATGCAAGAGTGGCGATGTTGCCGATAAGTGTGTACCGCGCCTATTGAGATCATAATAGCAGTCCTCTCTCTAATACAAGCTGACACAAGCTGATACAAGAATGCTGGAAAACAAGAAAGGATAGAGAATGCCCATTATAATCTGTCATACTACCACACCTATCCGGGCAGATCCGCGTCGCTTGAAAGTGCAAGATAGATCGGGTATGATGGCAAAGATAGCAACGATGGCTTGCACTCCGAGAGCGCCACGACCCAAACAGACCGAACTGAAACACCCACAGAACGGAGGCTCCCATTGGACTTAACCCAGATTTGGCAAGCGACTCTGGGCACCATGCAGACGCAACTCCCGCGCCACGACTTTGAGACGTGGCTGCAGGGCACCAAGCTTCTTTCGCTTGAGGGGAAGGTGGTTACCATTGGCACCCCCACGCCCTTCCACAAAGAAGGCTTGGAACATAGCTGTATTGCCCCATTGCGTCGTTCTCTTGGTGACGTGGTGGGCTTTCCGGTCGAGGTGCGGGTGGTGGTTGCGCCGCCCCAGGAACCAGCACGGGGTCGCCGTGGTTCAATTGCCGCTTCGGGCGAGCACAAAAAATCATCCCCTCCCCCCGCGGCAGAAGCACCGACCGACGGGTCGGCGGGAGAGCGCGCCAAAAATAACGGCCAAGCACATAGTGAACCTCCCCCCCCCGATAAGCGCAGTAAGGCCAGTAAACGGCAATCTTCGCCATCTACGACGCAATCTTCAGGAGGCAGCACGGCGCACAATGGCGCGGCGGGGCAGGATGAATCGGCAAAGCAGATCGATTTTCTCTCAGACCCCGTGCAGCTTGACCTGACAAGCGCAATACGGTCAGGCATCCTCGATCAGCGCTATACCTTTTCGCGCTTCATCGTCGGGCCAAGCAACCGGCTAGCACATGCCGCCTGTATTGCCGTCGCTGATGCGCCATCGCGGGCATACAACCCGCTCTTTATCTACGGCGGGGTGGGGCTTGGCAAGACTCACTTGCTGCACGCCATTGGCAATAGCATCCTAGACCGCGATTCGAGTATGAGCATTCTCTACGTCTCTGCGGAGAAGTTTACGAATGACCTCATCAATGCCATTCGGCGGCAGCAGGCAGAGGAGTTTCGGGCGCGGTATCGCAACATCGATGTCTTGCTCATCGACGATATCCAGTTTATTGCGGGGAAAGACCGCACACAAGAGGAGTTTTTCCACACGTTCAATGCATTGCACCCCTATGCAAAGCAGATTGTCATCAGCTCCGACCGCCCGCCAAAAGCGATTATGATGCTTGAGGAGCGGTTGCGGTCGCGGTTTGAGTGGGGGTTGATTGCGGATGTGCAGCCGCCCGACCTCGAAACCCGTATGGCGATTTTGCGGGCCAAGGGCGAACAAAAAGGCCTCAACCTGCCGAACGACGTGGTTGATTACCTTGCCTACAAGGTGCAACGCAATATCCGTGAATTAGAGGGGTGTCTGACCCGCATTGAGGCGTACATCAAGCTGCACAACGTGCCCGTGACGGTAGATCTTGCCGCGGCGGTGCTCAACGACCTCCTGGAAGATGCACATGAGCGCTCGATCTCAGCCGAGACGGTGCTTGAGACCATCTGCACCTACTACGCCATCACGATGAAGAATATACGGGGGCGTTCGCGCAGCCGGACGGTGGTTGTGCCGCGGCAGGTGGCGATGTACCTCCTGCGCGAGGAGGCGGGGTGTAGCCTGGCCACGATTGGCGCACTGCTTGGCGGGCGCGACCACTCAACCGTGCTCCACGGCTACGAGAAGATTGCAGACGAACTTACCCGCGAGACGCGCATCCGCAACGATATTACGGCTATCCGCGATACGCTCCACCAACGGCATGCCGCTTTCTCCTAATGCTTGCCCATCCCACCTCATCATGCCAAAACCCCGCTGAACCATAGGGATATCCAGCGGGGTGAGGGGATGCGTGTTGGGAGAAGAGCGCGCTACTGCGATGCGTCCGGGGGCGTCTTGGGTTGATATGGCCGCTCTTGCACCTCGCGCAGCTTGGCACGAAATTCCCGCCGCTTGAGCGCACGGAGCACGAAAAATGCCGCGACGATTGAGAGGAGCGACCCGGGCCAGAAGAGCGGTTCTTGGTGGATGGCGACCGACCCAACGATAGAAAACGTGATACCAAAGACAAAAACCAGGCCAGAGATCATATAGCTCTCAAAGCCGGGGCTTTTGACATAGTAGTAGTCTTGGGGAGAAAGCTGGATCTTCTTGCGCTCTTGCTCTTCAGACATCGGCTGCTTCCTTTCTACATACCATACATTACGAGAAGGCGGCGCACCTTTCCTGCGGCGCGCAGTTTTGGGCGTGCCGGGGGCCACCCGATTGAGTGGGGGAGCGCCGCCATGTTGCAGTCCTCTTCTATTATACAACCTCTAGCAGCTAGAATTGTGCTTCTTCGGTTGAGCCTTTGAGTGCGGTGGTGCTGGATGTCCCGCCGGAGACCACCACGGCCACCTCATCGAAGTAGCCCGCCCCCACCTCACGCTGGTGTTTGGTGGCGGTATAGCCTTCGCTCTCGCTGTCGAATTCTTTCTGCTGCAGGTCGGCATAGGCCGCCATATCGCGGTCTTTGTAGTCTCGCGCCAACGTAAACATGCTGTAGTTGAGCGCGTGGAAGCCCGCCAGCGTCACGAACTGAAACTTATAGCCCATCGCGCCAAGGTCGCGTTGGAAGGTGGCGATGGTCTTATCGTCAAGCTTCTTGCGCCAGTTGAAGGAGGGGGAGCAGTTGTAGGCCAGCAGCTTGTCGGGATACTTGGCGTGCACCGCGTCGGCGAACTTCTGTGCCTGCTCCACGTTGGGTTCGGATGTCTCGCACCACACCAGGTCGGCGTAGGGTGCGTAGGAGAGTGCACGGGCGATGGCGGTATCAATGCCGCTCTGGACGTGGTAGAACCCTTCAGCCGTCCGCTCGCCGGTGATAAAGGGCTTATCGCGGTCATCCACATCGCTGGTAATCAACGTTGCCGCATCGGCGTCGGTACGGGCCACCACAATCGTCGGCACGCCCATAATATCCGCCGCCAAACGCGCCGCAACCAGGTTGCGGATGGCGGTTTGGGTGGGGAGGAGGACTTTGCCGCCCATATGGCCGCACTTTTTCTCGGAAGAAAGCTGATCCTCAAGGTGGATACCAGCCGCGCCCGCTTCGATCAGCGCTTTGACCAGCTCAAAGACGTTGAGCGCGCCGCCAAAACCCGCTTCTGCATCGGCCACAATCGGGGCGAACCAGTCAATATCATCTTTGCCTTCGGAGTGATAAATTTGATCGGCGCGTTGGAATGTTTGGTTGATGCGCCGCACTATCGACGGGACACTGTTGGCGGGGTAGAGGCTTTGGTCGGGGTACATCTGTCCGGCGAGGTTGGCATCTGCCGCCACCTGCCACCCGCTGAGGTAGATAGCCTTGAGGCCTGCTTTCACCTGTTGCATCGCTTGGTTGCCGGTGAGTGCTCCCAGGGCGTTGATGTAGTCTTCGGTGTGGAGAAGATTCCAGAGCCGCTCTGCTCCTCGTCGGGCAAGCGTGTGCTCAATTTGGACGGTTCCCCGCAATCGCACCACTTGCTCCGCGTCATACGGGCGTTCAATGCCCTTCCATCGTGGATCGTTTGCCCAGCTCTCGGACAATTGTTTAGCATCATTGCTCATAAGATTCAATTCCCTTCAGCTCAAAGAAAAGCGAAGATGGTTTTCTCAACTATACCTAGGGCAGTTTCCCCTGAGTTCACACGTTTTCAGGGCAATCTGCAGGACATCGTTGTCTCACTATGGTCTCTCTATGATCTTAACTATGGTCTCTACTATCCTACCACACTCTATCGCAAATCGCATGCCAAGTATGGTGGACATTTGGTAGATCTACCGTGTGTGGAAGAAATGTCTACACGTGACAGCGGTCTCGCAGGAAGTTTTGCACGGCAGAGGTGAATGCTTCGGGTTGATCGAAATTGCAGACGTGGCCCGCATCGGCAATCGTCACAAACGAACTGCCCGCAATCGCCTCGTGGAGGCTCGCCATCTCGCTGGGTGGCGAGAGCATATCATTTTGGCCCACAATGACCAACGTCGGCACATTGATCCCCACAAGGATGTCGGACGAGTCGGGGCGGAGCTTCATCCCCCGCAATGCCGCCGCAACAGCCGTGGAAGATGCCTTTTTCATAATATCTTCAAGATGGCCAATTATCTCCTTTGGCGTGGAGGAGTCGAGGAGGTTGGGAAGCATTGCGTTGATGAGCGGGCGTGTGCCCTCTGCCTCAACCATATCTGCGTTTTTCTCCCGATTTTCCTTGCCCTCTTCGCTATCTGCGGTGGCGCGGGTACCAGCAAGGATCAATGCGTGCACCCGGCTGCTATAGCGCCGCCAAAATTCAAAGGCCACATACCCTCCCATCGATAACCCGCCGATGATTGCCTTCTCAATGCCGAGGGTGTCAAGAAGGGCCGCGATATCATCTGCATGGCACCGCATCTCGTAGGGGCCAGCCGCGACAGTACTCCCGCCAAACCCGCGTAGGTCAGGCGCGATGACGCGGTAGGAAGTGGCCAACGCCGCCACCTGGCGATCCCACATCGTGCGGTTGAGGGGGAACCCGTGGATCAGAACGATGGGTGTTCCCGACCCGCGATCTTCATATTGTATTGTAATGTTATTTACTGTTGCTTCCATCGAATTAAGCGCAGGGGACTGCCGTCTTTAGGCGGCAGGGGAATGCGCCCTCCTCCTTTTGTGCTAAGGTTATGCAGTTGATATTTATCGAACAGTGCGGTATCATAAACATATTACGGCTCGGATCGAGCCTTCAGGACGAAACGTGCGCCAATAGGCGGAGCGTGTCCTGAGAAGCTGTCTGCTTTAGCTGACAGAGTGATCACAAAAGCACACTCTACTTTCTGGCTACGTCCATTTCATAAGGTATGCGCCGGCGGTAATACCCGGGCCAAGCGCCACAAGCACGCCATAATCGTCTGTTTGGGGAGATTGCGTGCAGATGAGGCGATCAAGCGAGAACAGCACAGAGGCAGAAAGCATATTGCCGTGCTGCAGCAAGATGTCGTAGCTGATTTGCATCTGCTCGTGCGAAAGCCCCAAACACGATTGACAGGCTTCGAGGATCTTTCGCCCACCCGTGTGAAAGACCCAATGTTTGACATCATCAATCATCAGATTGTGACGGTCGAGGAGGTTTTGGATGACGTTTGGAACGACTTTCCCAACCAGATCGGGGACAGAACGGTCGGTGACGCTCTCCCAAAACCCATTTTGGCGTATTGTCACCGCATCAAGCGAGTCGGATGCAAGCTCCTGATACGAATCGATGAGCATGGGGTAGGGGGTCGTACCAAGATTGCCCTCGCCCAAAATCAACGCCGCGCCGCCTTCGCCAAAGATGAGGTGCTGTACAATCGCCATCTTGCCGTGCGAAGTGGGGTTGAAGAGCGCAGCGACGGCTTCGGTACACACCACGGCTGCATAACGGGCTTGGCCAGAAAGCAACAAGCTTTGGGCAATCTGTAGCGCGGGTACTGCTCCAGAACACCCATGCCCCACCAAGTTGTAGCGGAAGGTATCAGACCTCCCAATTTGGTAGGAGTGGTGCAAGACTTCGGCAATCCCGGGCGACATATAGCCGGTGGAGGTGGTAGTCACGAGCGCGTCGAGGTTGTCGAGGGAAAATTGGCTCCCCGCGGCAGCATGTAGCGACTCGGCGGCGAGAAGTGGCGCGTAGTGGCGGTGGTAGGCGGACAAATCTTCAACGGAGATCTCGGCTCCGAAGTCGACGGGCGTTTTGTGGAAGCAGCGTGTCTCAATAGCAGCATTCTGGACAATCATATCGACGATTTTATTGCCGTGATAGCCCAAAATGTCGATGATCTCTGCCTGCGAGTAGGGTCGCGGTGCATATGTCCCGATGCCAACAATCCGAATACTCTTCTCCGTCTCAGACGCGATGAGTGGTGTATACGGTTGGGTTGCTGATTTCATAAACTTTAGATATTTCCCCCTATCGTTCTGGAGGATGACCAAACAAGGGTACCATGAGCAGCGTTGCCCGCTATTGCTTATAGAGTCGCTAGAGGATAGCGTGAAACCACCCGATGCCTACGATGGCCATCGCCGCGGCGACACAGCGCCACGTGAGGCTCCACGCAGCCGGGCCCGGATGACGGTGGGCATACCACGCGGCGATCCCAATCAATCCACCGGCTATCAATGCCGTGGCCATCAGGAGAAAGGTGAGCGAAGGCCACGCGGTCGCCAGGGCCAGGATGATGGTCAGCAACGACGTTCCCCACAGCACAAGCCGCGCCCGGTCGGTACCAAGCCACTCAGCTAGCCCCCCAACCCCAAATGCGCGATCTTCCTCGATGTCTCCCAACGACTGCGCAATGTTGAGCGCGATGCTGGCCGGTACAATCAGAAGCCAGATCCAGGCAAGCGCCGGACGCCAGTGGTCAAGCGCCGCAAACGGCCACAGCGGTAGCAGAGAAAATGAGACGGCATAAGGAAACCAACTCCAGCGTGTGCCCTTCAACCATACGTTGTAGAGCAAACCCGCTCCCGCCGCCAAGAATGGGAAGACAATCCCCACCCACCCAAACATCACCCCACCCACCACCAGCGCACCACTCCCCGTCACCCACGCGAGCTTCCGCGCCGTGGTTGGGGCAACGCGGCCACTGATAAGCGGGCGGTAGGGCTTTGTTTGCGCGTCGCGCGGCATATCGCAGAGTTCGTTGGTGATGCCGACACACGCTTGCGCCAATATCACCACCCCAACAACCAACACCAAACGCCACGCATCATCAAGCGCACCTCCATCTGCCAAAAGCGTGAACACAATCGTTGCCATGAAGATGCTTCCCGCAGCGTAGGGGTGCGTCAGTTCAAGATATGACCAAAGGTTGTTGGTGTGAGGTCTCTTCATACGAATAGCCGCCATTATAGCACAGGCTGCGTCAAGCATACTATAGTACACCCCTCCCGTCAACGACCAAGCGATAGATGGCCAAAAACAACACAATAGCCCCCCCGCTACGGGAAAGGGCCACTGCCTGCGGACTATATATGACGTGTGGCTGCTTACGGATAGCCCGTAAAGCCCAGGTGCTTTAGCCCTGGGATATAAGGGCTTT
>CAZGLO010000003.1:0-77370 GCA_964526735.1 uncultured Chloroflexaceae bacterium
TATGGCCGCACGAGAGGCAACAAAAATGGGATTGGGTCTTTCGATTGTTTTTATGATACCGAGCGCGGTGTGCTCGTACCACTGCGGTTTGTTTCGATGCCAAATCGTCTGTACATTCAGAGATGATATATGTGTCTAGACATCGTCTACCCGCCACCACCGCCCGCACTCCGGCACTGCCGGGCGGGGGAATATGATGGTGGGTGTTCGATTTTGTGGGTATGACGCCCATAGCGACTATGTTGCCTCTCGATTCTCCTTCTCGGGGCGAACGCATCGGTGTTCTCTGGGCTTTCTCTACCACGCTCTCCTGTGCATTATACCTGATAGACTGGCAAAATGCCAGTATTGGAGATGATTCACCTATGCTTGTGACGCAATTTTCAAAGCGAGTTGAACAAGGTGCGCTTCGTTGTGATGCATGTCAGTGGCGGTGCATCCTCCGCCCTGGCGAAGTGGGGCAGTGCCATATGCGAAGTGCCACAGAAGAAGGCATCATTGCTCATAACTATGGGTTGATCAGCGCGGCGTCCGTCAGCCCCATTGAAGAGTTTCGATTGTGGCATTTTTTCCCCGACTCGATTGCGTTGGCGATTGGCGGGTGGGGCTATGCGTTTCCGGTGGATCAACAACGTGCCCCATATGCGGCTATCCCCGAAGAGAAGGAAGAACAGCGTAATCTCCCCCCCGAAAAGGCCGCCTCCTTCGCCCTCAAGCAGCTCTGCCGCGGGGTGGTGTGGTCATATAGCGATCCGGCTGTGTCAGCCGAATACGTCCTCGATCTGCTCAAGAGCAGTCGCGCCTCAAGCCGCTACACTGCTGTTGTCACCAATGGCTTTCTCACGGCGGAAGTGCTCAACAACTTTGGGCTGTACCTGCACGGCATCAGCCTTGACCTGCGTGGGTTTGCCGATGGCCCCTACAAGCGGCTCGCGGGTGTCCCCACGTGGCGCGGGGTGTTGGAGATGGCCGCGATGGCCCGCCAAAAATGGCAGTGTCACATCGAGGTGACCACCCGCGTCCACCATGGCGTCAACGATGGGCAAGAGCAATTGCGCTCTATGGTCAACTGGATCCGCGAGACGTTGGGTGAACAAACTCCCTGGCATGTCCTACCGGGCGACGCCGGTGCCGAAACGGCTGCCTCGGTGATGCGCGCCCGCCGCATTGGCCTAGAGGGCGGTCTTTTCTTTGTCTACGGGGCCGAGCCAAACCAGGTCACCCGCTGCCCCGCCTGCCAATCAACGCTCATCACCCGCGAAGAAGGCGTGACACGGATGGCCGGGCTAGAAGAAAATCGGTGTAAATTTTGTGGGTTTGAGGTCAATCTTTACCTGTCTATCTTTCAGAAGCGCGGCTAGTAGTCTCTCTCTACCGCCCACGCATGGGTTTTGTTCGCAATCGTTGGTCATCGTTGGTCATCATTGGTCGTAGCAGGATAAATCAAGATACTCGCCAAGCCACAACCACTCTTCAAGAAGCTTGACGACTCGGTCGTGGAGGAAGAGCTGAACCGTATGCGGGCGCGGGCCGAAGAGCAAGGATAAAAAAGCAACGAAAGACGCACAGAGAATGGCCGAAATTGGGTTCTCTGTGCGCCCTCGCTATCAACATTGGAGACAGAAGATATTTCTTTCCCCTAATGTTGCCTCATATCACGTTTTCCCTTTGAGTTTCGCATCTATATCTGCTATTTCTCTTTTCGCGTCCTCTATCTGAATGGTGATATAAGGTGGGGTGTTTATCCCCATCGTTGCCCGCTGCATCTGAAGCTCGTGAAGCACACGCTTGAGCCGTGAGCGCAGCGCTTGGAGATTTCTTATCTCGTCCGCATCGATCTCTTCGGCCTCTTCGGCGGTCAAGTCGGGAGCATGTGCTGATTCTTGCGCCGCCGCCGAAATGGGTGCATATTCAGTTGTTGGAGGAGTTCCTTGAGAAGTGGCTATTGGGTCTCCACAAGCATACTTGAGCGACTTCAACAGCCGCCGATATCCCCGCTCATCCCAATAGTCAACATGTTTGAGTTGTCGGGACGTCACCCAAAAGGGCAATTCGCATTCGTCGAGCCGTACCGGTATCGTAAAAACAGTACCCTCGGGTTGCTCATCGACGGCTGCTAAGACCTCTCTGATGTCGGCTTGGAACCTCCCAGGGGTCGAAACAGCCTCTTCGGATAAGCACACCACGAGTACACAGGCATTGCGGATGGCTTTGCGAACTTCATACCCGATGGCTTGGCCTGGGAGGAGGTTTTCCTCTTCAAACCAGAGATCAAATCCCTCTTGCGTCAGCTTGTCGTAGAGAGGGCGTACCTGGGTATAGTCGAAGTCGTCTGCATAGAAGAGGACGACCTTCTTTTTCTCCTGTGTCATCATCTACTCCATTCGCGTACTCAATCCGCAACGCTCTCCAACGCTCTCATCCTCTACCCTTTGCTTATGGATATGGTTGTTCGGGTGCTGGCTGCTCTGGAGCCGGATAGGGTGCTTCCCCCGTCGGCTCAGTTGGCGGTACTTCGCCGGTCGGCTCAGTTGGCGGCACGACGGCGGTTGGCTCGCCCGGCACTGGGTAGGGTTCTGTCGTGGCAGTTGGGACATCCGTCGGTCGCACACGCGGCACCGTCGATGTTATGACGGCCGTCGGCGCAATACCAGTCGCGGTCATGACTGTAGTCGGTTCCATTGGCGGGATAGCCGTGGGTGCTGGTGGGACTTCGGTCGGGGCCATCATCTCGGTTGGTTGCATTGGTGCGGCTGTTGGCGGGAGAGCCGTCGGCGGGACGGGCGGGACAGTAGCAGGTGCGCCGGGCGCAAGTGTTTCCGTCTGTGTGATGGCCATTGTGGCGGTGGGTTCGGGTGTTTCCTCCTCCTCCGGCGTGGGCGATGTTTGCATCAAGACCACACCAATGAGCAGGATAACGACCAGCAGTCCAGCAACGGGTGCAATCGGATTCTTGCGAAGAAACTCGAAGAACTTCTCCATGAAAACCCCTTAATACCTTTCTGAAATTCAAACAACGATGGTGTAGGCTCCACACGCAGACAAATGATATACGGTAGAGCCCAACACCTTCCCTTACTACGTACTACGGATTGTTTTGGCCTACGGATAGGCCTCTTCCCCTGGATCATCAGGAGCCGGATAAGGCTCTGGTGATTGCTCCGGCGGCTCTGGATAGGGTTCCGTTGTCGCAGGAGGAACACCAGGTGTTTCATCGGCTGGCGGTGGCGGTGGCGGTGGCGGTGGCGGTTCACCGGGTGTACCAGGGACGGGTGGCGCAGGCGGGATAGCCGTCGCGCCGGGTGGCGGTGTCAGGGTGACGGTGGTTGTGATGGGCACCGTCGCCGTGGCGGTGGGCGTTTCTGTCGCCGGTGGTTGCGAGCCGCCTGTCGCCGCCATCACAATGGCGACTATGATGACCACCACCACCAAACCAATCCCGCCCGCTACCAGTGGCCGTTGCCGAAGTTGTGCGATGATATCTTGCATACAAATTCCCCTTCCCACACGATATCTGACGATTGTACATCTTGTAGACTCAGACGATAGGTGATGCGGTTGGTTCCCTTCCTACCGCCGTTCGTAATTAGGCGCTTCCTTTGTAATTCTCACATCGTGAGGGTGGCTCTCAATAAGCGATGACATCGTGATACGGACGAGTTGCGAATCGCGGCGGAGGGTTTCGATATCTGGCGCGCCTACATAGCCCATTCCGGCGCGCAGCCCGCCCACCAACTGGAAGACCATGTCGCTCAAGGGGCCTTTGTAGGCGATCATCCCTTCAATGCCCTCTGCAACGAGTTTTTTGCTGGCGCTGTCCTGGAAATAGCGATCACCACTGCCGCCCTGCATTGCGCCAATGCTGCCCATGCCGCGGTAGCTCTTGTAAGAACGCCCTTCGTAGAGGATCGTCTCGCCTGGGCTTTCTTCTGTCCCCGCGAAGAGCGAGCCGATCATCACCGTATGCGCACCAGCGGCAATCGCTTTTGGGATATCGCCGCTATATTTAATCCCGCCGTCGGCGATGATAGGGATACCGGCTTTCTCGGCGGCGCGGGCACATTCAGAAATCGCCGTAATTTGCGGCATCCCCGCGCCGGTCACGACGCGCGTCGTGCAGATAGAGCCAGGCCCTTGACCCACCTTCACCGCATCGACCCCGCGCTCGATCAAGGCTTTCGCCCCCTCGGCAGTTGAGACATTTCCGGCAATCAGCTGTACTGAACTGCAACGCTCCCGAACCGCCTCCACCGCGTCCAGCACGCTCTTGGCGTGGCCGTGGGCGGTGTCAAGCACAATCACATCAGCACCGGCATTGGCAAGCGCTTCGGCTCGCTCAAGGTAGTCGCCACGGGTACCAATGGCTGCCCCCACCACCAAACGCCCCTTCGCATCTTTGCACGAGTTGGGGTGCTTGATGCGCTTCATGATGTCTTTCACGGTGATAAGCCCGCTCAATTTGCCGCGGCTATCAACCACAAGTACCTTCTCAATGCGGTGTTTGTTGAGGATTTCCTTGGCCTGGTCGAGGGTGGTACCTTCGGAGACCGTCACCAAGTTTTCGGAGGTCATCAGCTCGTGGATGGGGCGGGTGCGGTCGTTTTCAAACCGCAAATCGCGGTTGGTGAGAATGCCGACAAGCTCTTCCTGTTCGGTGGTGATGGGAATGCCACTGATGTGATATTCGGCCATCATATCAAGCGCATCACCGACGGTCTTGTCGGGGGTAAGGGTGATTGGATCGGTGATCATCCCGCTCTCCGACCGCTTAACCTTGCGCACCATATTGGCCTGCTTTTCGATTGGCATACTGCGGTGGATGATGCCAATGCCACCTTCGCGGGCAAGCGCAATCGCCAGGCGCGTTTCGGTGACGGTGTCCATCGAAGCGCTCACAATCGGGATATTGAGCCGCAGTGAGCGGGTGAGTTGCGTGGAGACATTGACCTCTGCAGGGAGGACATCCGATGCAGCGGGGATCAACAGTACATCATCAAACGTGAGGCCTTCAAGACTAAATTTTCGTTTCCAATCAATTCCCACGTTTTTTCTACCCTACACTTTCTAGGTGCAAAACTTAGAAGCTCCCAAGAGAGGAGGGAGGAGGGGAGATGTCTCCATCGACACACCCCGTCTATCCATATCGCAGATGGTTGCAGAGAAAGCAACCAGGAAATAGCCTACTTACCGCCTGTTACTGCCTATTACAGCCTCTCCTGTTGGTGGGTTTGGAAACGGATATCCCGCCATGCCCATAATGCATCTGCGGTATACCCGTCTCCAATGACTATTCAATGGCCATTTACCAGCCGTTACTTGCTGTTACTTGCCGACAGACACACGGAAGGCGTGCGAGCCAGCGTAGACTGCGGCCTCGCCCAATTCCTCTTCGATGCGCAACAACTGGTTATACTTGGCAACGCGGTCGGTGCGGGCAGGAGCGCCCGTCTTGATTTGGCCAGCGTTGGTCGCCACGACGAGGTCGGCAATGGTAACATCTTCGGTCTCGCCGCTGCGGTGCGAAACAACCGCCGTCCACGCCGCCCGCTGGGCCATCTGGATCGCGCTGATGGTCTCAGTCAGCGTCCCGATTTGGTTGAGCTTGATGAGGATGCTGTTGGCTGCCTTCTCAATGACACCGCGGTGGAGGCGCTCGACGTTGGTGACGAGCAGGTCGTCGCCCACCAATTGCACGCGGTCGCCGATACGCTCTTGCAGCATCTTCCAGCCATCCCAGTCATCTTCCGCAAGCCCGTCCTCTAGCGAGATCAAGGGGTAGCGATTGGCGATATCTTCCCAATAGCTGACCATCTCCTCGCTGCTGAGCTTGCGATTCTCACGCTCCAGGTGATATTTACCATCTTGGTAGATTTCGGTGCAGGCGGGATCCATCGCCAGGAAGACTTGCTCACCCGGGGTGTAGCCTGCCTTCTGGATGGACTCCATAATGACTTCAAGCGCGGCCTCGTTGGTGGGGAGGCTCGGTGCAAACCCGCCCTCATCGCCAACGTTGGTCGCTTGGCCGCGTTCGTGGAGCACCTTCTTCAATGTCTGGTAGATTTCAGCGCACCATCGCAGGGCTTCGCGGAAGGACGGCGCACCCACCGGCATCACCATAAACTCTTGGAAGTCGGTGCTATCTTGGGCGTGCTTCCCGCCGTTGAGAATGTTCATCATGGGGACGGGGAGCATATGGGCGTGGACACCGCCAAGATAACGGTAGAGCGTCAGGCCGGACTCTTCAGCAGCCGCCTTGGCACACGCAAGTGATACGCCAAGGATGGCATTGGCCCCCAATTTGCTCTTGTTGGGCGTGCCATCAAGTTGGCGCAAGGCCTTGTCTATCCCGACTTGGTCAAGCGCGTCCGCCGCATAGAGTTCGCTGGCAATATCTTCGTTGACGTGCTGTACGGCTTTGAGCACGCCTTTGCCTCCGTAGCGGCTCTTGTCGCCGTCGCGGAGTTCTACTGCTTCGTGGGCACCAGTCGAGGCCCCGCTGGGGACGATGGCCCGGCCAATCACGCCCGTCTCAAGAATAACCTCTACCTCGACCGTCGGATTGCCGCGAGAGTCCAGGACTTCCCGACCGATGATTTTCTCTATTGCTACCGGCACGTGTACCTGCTACTTTCTAGGTATACACTTTCAGACATCTACACATCTTTATGACGTACCCGAAGGTACCCCCATACTCGCTCGCGAACTGGCGTCGTACAAATGTTGCTCTGATTGCTGTTTCTACGTTAAGCATCCACGTGATAGTATAGCACAATCTTCGTTGACTCCCGTAGTGGGATGATGGCGGGCGGTGGGATGCTACCGCCACGGTAACACAATAGGGTATACTATGCGACATATACAATCCATACGGTTTTTACGGCCTACATGGCCCATACAACCAACGCTCTTGTTTGAATGGCTGATTATCGCTGGATGGGCGATCTGGTTTGCGTTCCCCTACCTCACCCTTGACCCAACGCTCATCCCCAACGGCAACCCTGACGCCAACGAATGGCTTGCGCTCATTCCCTCCAACCACTTCTGGACGCGGGTGAAAACGTGTGGCTGGTGCAGCCTCTGGAATGGGGCGGTGCAAGGCGGGTTGCCTGCGCTCTCCGACCCCTACACCAGTATGCTCCACCCCGTGATGGCCATCCCAACGCTGCTTTTTGGGGTGCGCACCGGTGCATCAATCGCGTTGGTGGGCGCATTCGTGATGGCGGGGTTGGCACAATGGTGGCTTGCCTCCGAGCTTGGCGCAGGGAGCCTCACCCGCGTGTGGAGTGGGGGGATGGCGGTGGTGGCGGGTCATCTTGCCCCCCGCATGGAGCTTGGCTTCTACGGCCTCGTCATCGCGGGAGCGGCATGTGCACTTGTGCTCCCCCCGCTCATCGCGGTCAGCCGCACTGGCAATCGGCGGATGGCGGTGGTGTTGGGCATGACACTTGCGCTGGCGGCGGTGGCAGGACAGGGCTATCTGCAACTTGGCCTGCTCTTGACCCTCCCCACCGTGATACTGCTGCTGCCACTCCCCACCACGCCCAATGCGAGACGGCGGTGGGTGGCAGTGGGGCAGGCAATGGGCATTGCGGCGGTGGTTGCATTATTGCTTGCCGCGCCGCTCCTCATCCCCGTATTCCACTTCCTGCCGCAGTTCACCAAACTCAGCGACCCGGGGTTGCGGAGTGGGCAGCCATTCCCCTATGTCTTCTTCAACCTGTTTATCGCCAATGAGTCATTCTATTACAACCCCGTCTTTGGCAAGGAACCATATGCATTCCCCGCCATCTACACGCAGTATATCGGGTGGATACCGTTGGTGTTGGCGGCATTGGGAGCAAAACCAACATCACCAGCCTCTCCTACGCAGCCAATGCGAGAGCAAGACCCCTCCCAATCTCATCAATCCTACCAAGCCTGTCAAACGACCAGCTCACCCCGCCCTGTCCGCCCTGCGCGCCCCGCCTACTTGATATGGTTCCTCATTGTGATAGCGATTATCCCGCTGTGGGTGGCGAGCGATAGCTTTTTCCCGATGATTGCCGCCATCGCCCCGCCGTCAATCGCCGAACGGGTCAGCCAACTGCGCTACTATCCCACGATTGCGGGGTTAGCACTTCCGCCGTTGATAGCACTCGCTGGGTTTGGCATTGAACGGCTCTCTGCCGCCATCCGGCCATTGAGGGCGCGGGCGGGGGGGAATGTGTGGTATGGGGTTGCTTCGCTTGCCCTGGTGATTGCATTGGCAGGGGCGTTGGTGAGCGCGTGGTCATTCAACCGGCGGTGGATCGCCGTGCGTCCCATCCCCGACTCCGTCTTCCGGCTGCTGGAGAAGATGAAGCCAGACGAGACACAGTGGATCAGCTTTCCGGGGGAGCAACGTTCGCCCTACATTGAGCCTGCCATCGCGATGGGGATGAAGGTGACCGATATCTACCAATCGTTTGCGTGGAAAGACCACCCTCCACCTCCCCCGATGATTGCCATTCAGCCGGTGGATGTCGATCCCAGGATGAAACTTGAGTGGTTTGTTGAGTCTTATCTCTATTACACCGGCCCACCAGTGTGGAATTATGCGATTGTGGCGCACCCCATACCAGAGGGCAAGAAAGAAGGCAAGATCGAGCAGGAGATCACGGTGTGTCGGGCCGAAGCGTATGGCGGTGCGATAGATGTGACGTGTGATGTGCCGAGAGAAGGCGAATTGGGCGAATTGGGCGAATTGGGCGAATTGATCGTCAAGGAGCATTGGTGGAAGGGGTGGCATGCGACACTTGATGGTAAGCCCATACCCCTCCGTGAGGGCGCGACGTGGTTGAATGTTGAAGTGCCTGCAGGTGAGCATACTATCCGCTTCCGCTACCGACCGTGGGATGTGCCACTTGGGTTGGTGCTGTGCGGGGTCGGGGTGGGAGTGGCTGTGTGGGTGTTCTGGCGGGGGAATGGGCAATCGAGAGTGGGGGGAGAGCGATGATCGAGAAAGAAACAAAAGAAACAACGATAATGACGCCGTCAAAGCACTCTCTATGGCATTCAGGGCGGTCGTGGCTGTTGATTGGGGCCGAAATCCTCATCCTATTCATCTGGACGCTTGCATTCACACGTCCATACCTCAACCTTGACCCTGACATCATCCCTTCAGGCACCGCCATCCGCAATGAATATATTGCCCACATCTCTGCGCACCACTTCTGGACGAACATCAAGACGTGTGGGCTATGCGGCTTCTGGAATGGCTCAATGCGGGGAGGATCTCCTGCGCTGGTCAGCCCATTCCCAAGTATGCTGCACCCGATTGTGGCCATCCCAACGCTCGTATGGGGCGTACCTGTTGGCGCAAAGCTTGCCCTCATTGGAGCCTTTTTCCTCGGCGGGGTGGGGCAATGGTGGCTTGGGTATGTGCTTGGGGTCGGGCGGGTGGCGCGGGTGTGGGGCGGCGCAATGGCGGTTGTTGCGGGCCACCTCGCTGGGCGGATGGAGTTGGGCGGCATAGAGCTTGTCATCTCAACCGCGTCCTGCGCGCTCATCTTGCCACCGCTCCTCGCCGTCACCCAAAGCGGCAGTCGGCGGATGGCGGTGGTATTGGGAGTAGTCGTCGCGATGGCGATTGTGTCGGGGCAGGGGTATATGCAAATTGGGTTATTGGGCACGGCACCCGCGATTGTGCTGCTGTGGCGGGGGGAGTGGAGCCATCTGTGGCTGATTTTCCGACGCTATGCCCTCGCCCTGCTCATCGCCATCCTCCTCGCCTCGCCATTCCTGGTGCCCTTCCTGCATTTCTCATCGCAGTTTGCCAAGCCGACAGATGAGCTGTTCCAAAGCGGGCAGCCACTCCCCTACCTCATCCTCAACCTGGTCATCAACGACCGGCAATACTTCTACTCAACCGAACTCGATAAGCTGCCCTATCCCTACATGTACGTCAACTTCATTGGCTGGATACCGCTTGCGTTGGCGATATGGGGGGTGGTTGGAGGGCATCGTTCGCGGCAGGAGCGCAAACATGTTCTCTACCTACTCACGACGGCGATGCTTGCGCTTATTCTTGCCAGCGATTTGGTTATCCCCGCCCTCGCGGAACACTTCTCCAGCCCCGACATGCACCAACGACTAGCGAGTATCCGGTTTTTCTCGCTCTTCTCAATGTTGGCAGTGCCGCCGTTATTAGGGCTTGCCACGCTTGGCATTGACCGTATCTTGCAAGCACGGGTGTGGTGGCGGTGGGCGATTACTATCCCCCTAGTTGTCGCGCTGATGCAAGGATGGGCGTTTGGGCGGGAGTGGGTGATGGCAAAGGAGAATGTTTTCCCCGTTGAGCCGGTGCTGGATGCGCTTGAGACGCCCGATTCGCAATGGATTGCCTTGCCGCCCTTCCTGACCCACGCCTACGTTGAGCCTGCGGTACGGCGGGGGTTTAAGCTGACATCGCTTGAGCACGCGTGGCAGTGGAAACACCATTCGCTGCCGTTGCCGGTGCGAGAGGCGAATGATTTCAAGGTGCCCGCCAACATGACCCAGCAAGAAGTGGTTGAGGGCATGCCGATATACGTCTCCTGGGAGCCAGAGCGGGCATATGCGGCGGTAGTGCATGGGCAGGGCGATGATCAGGACGATGACCAGGACGATGATCAGCCTCCACCCGCCCCCTCAACCGTCTGCCGAGCGCAAAGCATTGGCGGCACGATAGATGTCTTTTGCGAGACTGACCGTGAGGGTATGCTTATCGTCAAGGAGAATTGGTGGCATGGGTGGCAGGTGGCGGTGGCAAGGCAGGATGAGGATAATCAACGTCTCGCCTGGACACCCGTCGAGCCGCACCCCCGCATACAGTGGCTGACCGTGGAATTGCCTGCAGGTAGCTATGCGGTTCATTTCCGCTACCGACCATGGGATGTGCCACTTGGGGTTGCGCTGAGCGGCGGGGGGATGCTCTTGGCGGGGTATGTGTGGCGGCGGGGGGAGGAATGATCTTGTGCGACCTTGTACAACCCCGCCCCCGCCTACTGCCCTTGTTCCGGCGGCATAGCCGCTACGCGCTGATACGCGCCACCACGGCATCTCCAACTTGCGCGGTGGTGTGAGGAGTTTCCCCGCCCCGCGCGATATCACCCGTCACGATGCCTGCTTCCATGGTGGCGTTGACGGCCTGCTCAATGGTGGCGGCTTCCTGCTCCAGCCCCAACGAGTGGCGCAACAGCATCGCGGCGCTCAAAATCGTGGCGAGGGGGTTGGCCTTGCCCTGGCCCGCGATATCTGGCGCACTGCCGTGGATCGGCTCGTACAGGCCGATGCGGGTGGCGCTCCCTTCCTCCGCCTCGCCCAACGACGCGCTTGGCAATAGCCCCATAGAGCCTGCCAACATCGATGCCTCATCGGTCAAGATATCTCCGAACATATTCTCTGTCACGATAACGTCGAAGTCGGCAGGACGGCGGATGAGGTGCATCGCACACGCATCAACCAGCATAATCTCAAATTGGAGATCGGAGAACTCTTCCTGCATCAGCCGTGTGGTCAGGCTGCGCCATAGTCGGCTTGTCTCCAACACATTCGCCTTATCGACCAATGTCAGCTTGCCACGGCGTTGGCGGGCCAAGTTGGCGGCCACCCGTACAATGCGCTCAACCTCGCCCTGCGTGTAGAGGCAGAGGTCGCTTGCCCACTCGCCAAACTCATTCGTTTCGCGCTGTTTCTCGCCAAAGTAAATCCCGCCAGTCAGCTCGCGCACCACGACCAAATCAACCCCCGTCAGCCGCTCTTCGCGCAGTGGCGATGCATCAATCAGCTTGGGGTGGATGGTGACGGGGCGGAGGTTGGCAAAAAGACCCAATGCCTTACGGATGCCCAAAAGCCCCTGCTCTGGACGCACCTTCGCATTGGGGTCATCCCATTTGGGGCCGCCAACTGCGCCTAAAAGCACTGCATCACTCTCTCGGCACACCCTGACCGTCTCATCAGGAAGCGCCGTGCCCGTCGTATCAATCGCAATGCCGCCAATCAAACTCTCGTTCATGGTGAAACGGTGGCCGAAGGCCGTCCCGACCGCGTTGAGCACCTTGATCGCTTCGGCAGTCACCTCGGGGCCAATACCATCACCAGCAAGTACCGCAATTTGGTATTCCATATCGTTCGCGTTCGACACAGACGTTGCTACGCTCATTGTTGATGTTGCTACGTCGCGCCTCGTTCCTTTCTATTTCTCTCTGTCCAATACCGTCTCTGCTGCCTCCACCACCTGCGCAACGGAAATGGCGTCCAGGCAGGGTGGCGGCGAAAGCCCACTTCTACGAGTGAGCTTCCCCCCCCATTCTCCGAGTATTAGACGAGATCGAAGCGATCCGCATTCATGACTTTCGTCCACGCGGCAACGAAGTCTTTGACGAATTTCTCCTGGTTGTCGTCTTGTGCATACACTTCGGCATAAGCGCGAAGGATCGAGTTGGAACCAAACACCAAATCCACCCGTGTTGCCGTCCACTTGACCGAATCGGTCTTGCGTTCACGGATTTCGTACAGGTTACTGTCTGTCGGGTTCCAGGTGTAATTCATGTCCGTCAGATGAACGAAGAAGTCATTGCTGAGGACGCCTTCGCGGTCAGTGAAGACACCGTGTTTGGTTCCACCGTGGTTCGTGCCGAGGACACGCATACCGCCTACCAACACCGTCATTTCAGGCGCGGTCAGTCCCATCAACTGGGTGCGATCCAGCATCAATTCTTCGGCGCTGACCACGTAGTCCTTCTTGAGCCAGTTGCGGTAGCCGTCGTGGATGGGTTCCAGGTAGGCGAAGGAAACCGGATCCGTCATCTCCTCCGCCGCATCGCCACGTCCCGGCGCAAACGGTACCGTGACCTCAAAACCGGCGGCTTTCGCGGCTTGTTCGACACCGACATTTCCTGCCAAAACGATGATGTCCGCTACGCTGGCACCACTTTCTTTTGCAATCGGCTCAAGTACCGCCAACACTCTGCTCAAACGCGCAGGTTCGTTGCCTTCCCAATCCTTCTGCGGAGCGAAACGAATGCGTGCGCCGTTGGCACCGCCCCGCTTGTCCGAACCGCGGAAGGTGCGGGCACTGTCCCAGGCAGTGGCGACCATATCCCCGATGCTTAAACCACTGGCGGCGATTTTCGCTTTCACCGCTTCAACATCGTAGTCTGTGTTGCCTGCAGGTACCGGGTCTTGCCAAATCAAATCCTCTTGCGGCACATCCGGGCCGATGTAACACGCTTTTGGCCCCATGTCGCGGTGAGTCAGTTTGAACCAGGCACGAGCGAAGACTTCTGAAAAATAGGCCGGATCGTTGTAAAACCGCTCGGAAATCTTGCGGTATTCCGGATCCATCTTCATCGCCATGTCGGCATCGGTCATGATGGGGTTGTAGCGGATTGACGGATCTTCCACATCAACCGGCTTGTCCTCTTCCTTGATATTGATCGGCTCCCACTGCCACGCGCCCGCCGGGCTTTTCTTCAGTTCCCACTCATAGTTGAGTAGCAGTCGGAAATAGCCGTTATCCCATTGCGTCGGGTAGGTCGTCCATGCACCTTCAATGCCGCTGGACACGGTGTCACGGCCCACGCCACGCTTGCTTTTGTTGAGCCAACCAAACCCCTGGTCTTCAATTTCGGCACCTTCCGGGTCTGCGCCGAGCAATGCCGGATCGCCATTGCCGTGGCATTTGCCTACCGTATGACCACCCGCTGTCAGGGCGACGGTTTCTTCGTCGTTCATCGCCATGCGTTCAAAAGTGACACGCACATCATGCGCAGTTTTCAATGGGTCAGGATTGCCGTCCACACCCTCGGGATTGACGTAAATCAACCCCATCATCACCGCCGCCAGTGGGTTTTCGAGATCGCGCTCACCGGAATAACGGCTGCCTTCGCTATCACTGGGTGCAAGCCACTCTTTTTCTGACCCCCAATAGATGTCTTTTTCCGGATGCCAAATGTCTTCGCGGCCAAAAGCGAAGCCAAACGTTTTCAGCCCCATAGATTCATAGGCAATCGTACCCGCGTAGGCGATCAAATCCGCCCAACTCAGCTTGTTCCCATATTTCTTTTTAATCGGCCACAACAGACGACGTGCCTTGTCCAGATTGACGTTGTCGGGCCAGGAGTTGATCGGCGCGAAGCGTTGATTGCCCGTGCCTGCACCACCGCGTCCATCGGCGACGCGATATGTGCCTGCGGCGTGCCAAGACATGCGGATCATCAAGCCACCGTAATGTCCCCAATCCGCAGGCCACCACTCTTGGCTATCCGTCATGAGTGCCAACAGGTCTTGTTTGAGCGCGGCGAAATCGAGTTTTTGCACTTCTTCTCGGTAGTTAAAGTCCGCACCGAGCGGGTTCGTTTTGCTGTCATGTTGATGAAGAATGTCCAGGTTGAGGGCTTTTGGCCACCATTCCATGTTGGATACGCTGGTTTCAGTTGCGCCGCCGTGCATGACGGGACATTTGTTTGAGGACATTTTAGGTAGCTCCTGTTCGTTTTTGAGGATCCACAACCGTACTGCGTCAGTACTGCATCAATACTACATTAATCGACAAAAACTATCAAGATACCCTGGGTCGAGTGGGCATCTACAACCCGTCAAATCTCTATTATCTTGCCCGCCGCCTCCACCACCTGCGCAACGGAAATAGTATCCATGCAGGGTGGCGGCGAAAGCCCACGATGGCAGTGCGAGAAGGTATGGCAAGGGCTACACCACTCCCCCGCCCGCACTGGCCGGTGGCGATGGTGGTCTCCCCACGGGCCAAACCGTTGCATGTCGCTTGGGCCAAAGAGGTGCACCGTGGGGGTCTGTTGGCTCACGGCGATGTGCAATGGGCCGCTATCCACCCCCAATACCACCGCCGCATGGCCAAAGAGCGCCGCCATCTGCCCAATCGTCATCTCATTGGCGATGGTGAGCGGGGCGGGGTCGGATATTGCTGCTGTTGCTGCTGCCGCCACCGCCGCGACAAGCTGCTCTTCGCCCGGCCCGCCTGTCACCACCACCCGCATCCCAAAGCGTGCGGCCAAGATATTGGCGACGGCTGCCCATCGTTCCGCGATCCAATGCTTTGTCATCCCACCCGTCCCCGGGTGAATGACGAGGAGCGGGGGAGATGTGTCGTGATGCTTCTCTCCCACCGCAATGCCCCGGCTTTGCAGCCACGTCTGTGCCCATTGCTTGTCGGCGGGGGAGGGGTGGAAAAGGAGTGGCCATCTACTCGCATTGCTATCGGCACTATCTACCGTGTCTTTGTGCTCCCCCTGCCCCGCCATCGCATTGACAACATTGGCCATAGCAATCGCCTGCTGCGCAACGTGATCGTGAGCATTCCAGGGGAGGGCAGTCGTTAGGAAGGGGGCACAGAGAGGGACATCAAAGCCGATGCGGCGCGGAATACCCGCATAGAGCGCCAACATCGCCCCCCACCAATGATCGTCGCGGCCAATCAGCGCCGTATCAAATTCTCCCTGCCGCAGGAGAGCCGCATAGCGCAAGAGTAACGCATAGGGATACCACATAGCGCGCTGTGATGCGTGCCTGTCGAAGCCGGGGAACGGAAGGGTCAGAATGGTGTCGAGGTGGGGGTTGTTGGCAAGTATCACCCGCGCCCACGGCCCCACTATTGCCGTCACCCGCGCATTGGGCAGACAGTGGCGGAGGAGCCGAAGAGCGGGGGTGGCAAATAAAACATCGCCAAGGTGATCCGGCTTGATAAAGAGGATACGGTGGGGGGATGCGGGATGGGTGTGGTGGCGATTCAAATGCCGAGGCAGCGCAAGTAGCCGCAGCACCCCCTGACGTAGCCTTTCACGTCGCTCTTGACGCAGCACGCCCCAAATGCCCCCCTTGGTACCTTCCATATACTTTGGGCCTAGTAGAGCATAGCGCTGGCGTCGCGGGCAATCTGGCGCAACCGCTTCGCTGTCTCTTTGACCCCTTGCTTGTCTTGATCATCGGCCAAGCTGTTGAGCTTCTTGACAAACTCCGGCGTGACCATGTTCATATTCTCCCGCAAGAGCTTGATGCTTTCTTTGGGCGTATCGCAGAGCAGCAGCTCGTTGATAAACCGTTCTTCTGGCGGCAACTGCGACTGAATAAACTCAATCGCCATACGGCTAACGTCTTCCAGACGACGAGCAGCCTCTTCATCGCCGTGCCGCCGTGCCGCCTCGATGTTGGAGGAGGCGATGAGCATAAAGGCTTCGTTGATGTGCTCTTTGTGCTGCTTCAATGCCTGCTGCGGGTCTTCTGCTTGCACAATCTCTTGCAATGCGTTGGCCGCGCCCTCAAAGATGGCTTGGGCTTCTTTGTCGAGCCGCTCGACCGTCTCGTGGACAAGCGTGCGGCGTTGCTTCATCTTCTCCGCCTCGTCGGTTTTGCCTTCTTGCTCCAGCGCTTCTATCTGTGAGGCCCACGCTTGGAACAAGGCATAGTCGATGACTGGGCGAGTCTCGGCAACCACCTGCTCCAACTCTTCCTCAGCGGTGTCCATCAAGCGCTGGAGGACTTCATCAGCATCGGCTGTGGAGGGAGATTCAAATTCTTCATCAAACCCAACTTGCTTGGCCAACTTCTCGCGCAATTTCACCAGTAATTCAACTGACTCGTGCTGATTTTCTTGGGCACTCGCGTCAATGAAGGCCGATAATGTGGCGAAAAATTCGTAGTTGAAGTGCTCTTGATGCTCCTGCACCAACTGCGCAAAGGTTTCATCATCTTCAAGCGCCCCCGCCAATGAACTGATAATTTCTACCCGCTTACGCTGCTGCTCAACCACCTCCTTGGGGATGCCATCGGCTTCAAGGATAGCATCGACAAGCGATTGAAGCGTCATGAACCGTTTTGGGGTTAGCAGATAGCCGCGAGGGGCATCTTCGGGGAGCGTTTGGGTGATGGCGCTGGACATCTCGCCGATAAACCGCTCTTGGTCTTCGGCGCTCATCTTCATCTCTTGTGGGATATACACAAAGCAGGCTTGCTTAGAAGCGTCGTGGTAGATAAGAGGGGTGGCAATCATCGTCGCCGCGCCGCACGACGTGCATGTGGCAATGTTGAGCCGTCCAGCAACGAGAGTCTGCTTGATTTCGGGTTGTTGGGTCGCGTCTACCAAGCTGTGTATGGTCGTTCGGAAGGTTTGTTGGCAGTTTGGGCACGACAATTGAGCAACTTGCGGTTGCGGGGAGGTAGCGGCCATGAAGTAGCTATGTCCTTTCTTTCGATCTTTCCTTTGATTCGCTTGTTCTCTCTCTTGGCCTATAGCAAAACACTGTTGATTATAGCATAGATGATGTATGATACCCTCTCCAACTACGATAATACCATTGCAAAGGGTTCGGCGCAATCTCCCTCACCCCGCTCGCCCCGTTCCTCCCACTTGTCCTCAACCCGTAGCCATGGTATATTCAATCTCTACAAGCAGGTACTCAGTGCAGGTATATTCAGACAAGGAAGGAATACCCCTCACACACTATGCGAGTTGCTATGAAATTTGGCGGGACATCAGTCAAATCACTCTAATTGAAAGTTGGCTTAAAAATGCCCAATCATCCGTTGGCCGAAGTGTTCGGTTTTCCAATTAATAATCTCTCCTCTACTGTTGAACGATACCGTAAAAATAGACTTTGTCCTTATAACAATAAAGTTCCATCTTGTACCAAAGATAAAGCTAAAGACCCGTTAGGGGTTTGTAGCATTTTTGAGGGCGAACAGGTTGCTATTACTTGCCCGATCCGCTTTCGACAGGATTGGTTGATCGTAGAAGATGCAGCCAATTTCCTTTTTCCGCCAAATACAACCTGGACATCGTTGCAGGAAATAAGACTCAATGATGCTTATGGTAAAACGGCCGGTAACATCGATTTTGTGTTGATGGCTTATGATGAAACTGGTCAAATTACAGATTTCGGTTCGCTTGAGGTTCAAGCGGTTTATATTTCGGGCAATGTGCGTCAGCCGTTTGCCCAGTATATGGCCGACAGGGCTGCCAACCAAGATATGGTCTGGACAGCAACCAATGTTAGAGCCGATTATTTGTCATCTTCGCGTAAACGTTTAGTGCCGCAAATGCTTTACAAGGGGGCCATCCTTCAAACATGGCAAAAAAAGCAAGCCGTAGCTTTGCACCGCGCTTTCTATGAAACCCTGCCAGATTTGCCGGAAGTGCCACAAAACGAAGCTGATGTTGCCTGGCTTGTTTACGAATTTCGGTTTCAGCAAGAACAAAACCAGTATCAGTTAGTGCCGTACAAAACCATCTACACGCAATTTAGGGCAGCTTTACAGACTATTGCAACTCCCGAAGCCGGACCAGTTGAAAAATTTTTAAGCGAATTGCAGACGAAACTCGACGAAAAACTGGAGAATAATTACCCACCCGATGCGCCCACTCTCGTGGATATCATTAGGGGGTAATTAATGGCTTATCAATTGTCTTTTTTCCCACATCAAGACAAAATCGTGAATGTGGCTTCAGTCCCTTTGCGCAGTCCATTTCGGTATCCTGGTGGTAAAACTTGGTTGGTGCCACGTCTCAGGCAATGGTTGTCCAGTTTGCCGGAGAAGCCGAGTGAATTTGTAGAGCCATTTACCGGAGGTGGAATTATTGGGTTAACCGTTGCATTTGAAGATTTAGCGGATCACGTGACATTAGTTGAATTAGACCATCAGATCGCAGCGGTTTGGAGAACCATTCTTGGTGAAGGTGGAGAATGGTTGGCAAACAAGATAGTTGAATTTAATTTTTCGCCTGAAACGGTTGAAGCGGAATTAGCAAAAACAGATTTGTCTACTCACGAGCAAGCCTTTCAAACAATTTTAAAGAACCGTGTCAATCACGGGGGAATATTGGCTCCCGGTGCCGGTAAGGTTAAATACGGTGAAAATCGAAAAGGACTTGCCTCTCGTTGGTATCCTGAGACATTAAGTAAACGTATTAGAAAAATTGCAAAAATACGACAAAAGCTCACGTTTATGGAAGGTGAAGGCCTAGAAATATTAAAAGATAAAATGTATCGAAAAGACAGAGTTTTCTTTATCGATCCGCCTTATACTGCCGGGGGAAAAAGTGCTGGTAGTCGGCTTTATACGCATTTTGAGCTTGACCACGACAAATTGTTTGAAATCAGCAGTCACCTTGCTGGTGATTTTCTGATGACTTACAGTATTGATAATCCTATTCAAGTTTTGGTGAAAAAATATCAGTTACAGATGAAAGAAATAGCAATGAAGAATACTCACCACGCCAAAATGACAGAATTACTCATTGGGCGCAATTTGGAATGGGTTAGTTGATTGGTTGAAGAAATTTACCAGCTAATAATCGTGTTTAGCCCAACCACCCAAGCAGCGGATTTGAGCAAGGCGTGGCTTTGATACGGCAAAGTTTTGAGACCGGTTCAGGTATATTCAGACAAGGAAGGAATACCCCTCACACACTATGCGAGTTGCTATGAAATTTGGCGGGACATCAGTCGGCAGTCCCGAAGCCATCCGCCACGTCGTCGATATTATGAAGCGCACGAGTGAGCAGCAGCATCAGGCTGTGGTTGTTGTCTCTGCGATGAACGCCCCCTCCCTCCGCACCACCGACACGCTCATCCACAGCGCGCGGTTGGCGGCGCAGGGGAACTATGAGGAGGCGGTTGCCGCGCTCCCCAAGCTCCACGACCTCTATATGGAGGCGGCGCGCGACCTTTCCACTCCAGCCGAATGCGACACACTCCACACCAAGTTGCAAGAGATTTTTGACCTGGTAGACAAGCTGCTCTACAGCATCAGCATCCTGAATGAACTGACGCCGCGGGCGCTTGACCTCATCAGCGGCCAGGGAGAGCGGTGTAATGCGCGTCTCATCGCCAGCGCCGCGCGTAGTGCCGGACTCGATTCGCGGGCCATCGACGCGACCGATCTCATCATCACCGACGAGCAGCACGGCGAAGCCAATCCGTTGATGCGAGAGACGTGTGCGCAGTGTGAGCAGCATATCGTCCCTCTGCTTGAGCTTGGGAGTATCCCTATTGTCACGGGGTTTATCGGTACCACGACCGAAGGCGTGCCAACGACGTTGGGCCGCGGCGGGAGTGACTACTCGTGTGCGATATTGGGCGCGGCACTTGGGGCTGATGAAGCGTGGTTTTGGAAGGAAGTTGACGGGGTGATGACCGCCGACCCGCGCATCGTGCCAGATGCCCGCTCTCTGCCATCGTTGTCCTACACCGAGATGGCGGAATTGGCCTACTACGGGGCAAATATCCTGCACCCACGCACGGTTTACCCGCTTGTGCAGCGTTCTATCCCCACTCGCATTCTCAACACCTTCAACCCCTCGCACCCGGGCACGACCATCACCCAAGAGGCGGTCAACACGATTAAGGCAGTCACCTCCATTGACAACGTGAGTATGATCCGCGTTGGCGGGCCGGGGATGCTTGGCTTACGGGGGATTGCCGCGCGCATTTTTGGAGCGGTGGCGCGGGTGGGGTCAAATATCCTGCTCATCACCCAGGCCAGCAGTGAGCAAAATATCTGTTTTATCGTCCCGCAACACGAATCTGAAGCGACCGTCAAGGAGTTGCGCCATGAACTTGCCCGCGACCTCTCGCACCACGACGTGGAGCACGTTGACGTGATTGAGCCGGTGAGCATTGTTGCGCTGGTAGGCTCCGGTATGCGCGGGTTGCCGGGGATTGCCGGACGAGCGTTTAGCGCGCTTGGCGAGCAGGGTATCAACATCATCGCCATTGCACAGGGCAGTACGGAGTATAATATCTCGCTTGTGGTTAATGGAGCGGACGGGGCAAACGCCATCCAGGTCATACACCGTGCGTTTGATTTGGGAGCGTCATAATGGGGTGATGCTTTTTTTATCCCACCGCTGCTGCAGCAGTACAACCACAGTACCGTATTGCGCAGGGGTGGGCGATGTGGAGGCGAATATGCGGAACGAGGATCGCGGGAATGAACCCGAACACGGCCAAGAATACAAAGATGCACATTGGCGTACCTTCAAAATCATCGTAGTTGGCACGACGATAGGAGCAGCATTTGCTCACGTCCTCTACCACTACGTGCTCAAGCGAATACTCGCCTCAAACCGCTCCCTGCCGCCCGACTCGGCAGGCCGTGATGCGGCGAAGACATCGGGAGGTGTGGGGAGGGGCATTGGCAAGGATGTCGGGAGAGAGGCGGGTGGCGAAGTAGGCGATAAGGACATGCCCGATCAGCCCCCGCCCCCGCCGGAAACAATGCATTTTGCATTTGACACGCTTGATATGGTTTCCTTCGCCCCCGGCCAAGACACCACACAGCACGAAGCCCTCTGGACGATGCTGCAGCAGGAGGGGTTCCGCCAGTGCGGCGAGGGCTATCGCACCAATTGGGCTTTTCACCTCCACGCCGCCGCCAACGACCTTGGTGTTCCTCTTGCCCCCACTGCCAGCGCCAACCAACGCATTTCCCATCAGGGCAAGCAATATGGCTTTCAAGTCTTTGCCCGCGATACGCTCTTCAACGAAATCCCCAAATGGAGCGATGTACAGAGCTTGAATAACGCGTTGCAAGGCGGTATACCGGATGAGGGAGCGGCGCGGACGCTGTTGGATGCTACCTACCAACTGGTGGGGACAACCTTCCACGTCGAATGGGCGACGCACCAATTTGCCGTCAAGCACCGCCTTGGCCCCGCCTTGAGCGAGGCTTACCGTATCACGGTCGATGGCCAAGAGTATTCGTTGCAGGTATTCGCCGCCGATACGCTCTATGCCGCCGTCCCCAATTGGTCAGACGTGCGGCGGTTGAGCGAGACTGCCGCGGGGGCATTGCGAGAGGCATTGCTTGCCGAGACCTACCGCGTTGCCGACACGCCCTACGATTCCACGAACCCCTTTGCCCAGCTTGCGGCTGAGAAAAACCTTGGCACACCGCTCTCCGACATCTACCCAGTTGACCTCAATGGCGCGCCGTTCACGGTGCAAGTGTTTGCGGGGGGAGTGGTCTACGCGGGGGAGGATGGGGTAACCCGTTTCCAACACGACCTCGTCAAGCCCTCCCCGCCAGAGAGCAAGCCAGAGGAAGGATCATCGGTTTCTCCCATCTTGCCAGGCGATACCGTGAGTAGCCCTGACCATGCGCTCAGCAACAAACGCCCCTCATTTGCGATGCTGCCGGTGGCGGGCCAACCGCGTATTTCGCAGTTTTACGGCTATACCAAGTGGTCAGCAGGTGAAGGCCGGAAGTATTATGGCGCGTGTCAAGGCAAGCATCCGGGGATTGATTTTGCCGTGGCGGTGGGCACCCAACTGCTTGCTATCGACTATGGTGTGGTGATGTGCGCCGGACGGCCCAATCAGGAATGTCCCTTTGGTGGCAGCCCGCCGATGTTGGCGATTGTCCGCTATGGGAGCATCTACGCTATCTACGGCCACGCCAGCGCGGTCAGGGTAGAGAAGGGCCAGCGCGTTGAGCCGGGGCAGGTGGTGTGCTTGTCGGGTGATTATGGCGGGCCGCACCTGCACTTTGAGATACGTCCCGTCCCCGACCGCATACTGAACAATACCGACCCCAACCAACCGGCTGTGAACCCAGGAAACGCCATCAACCCGATTGACTTCTTCAATGCAAAGTTGAACCGCTATTTTGATGCGCAGTTGCAGAATCTTGGGGGGAATAGCCATTTTTGCCGCGGGTCGCTCCGTGATCAGACGCCAATACAGTTTGCCGGTGCGGTCGAAACCCGTCCATGCACGCAATAAACGCTATAATACTATATTGGCCATAATGAGCGGGGTGTTCGTTTAAGAGGGAGCAGATTGTATCGAGAACGCTACGATGGTACGAATAGTATCGTATGCCCCAGTGGAACGTTGCGGGTTGGAACGTTGCGGGTTGATAAGAAAGGCTCACACGGCTCATGATGACAGAATCTCGCCATGAATATGACGACCATGACGAAACCGATATGGCTCCCCTTGAGCATGACCCCGCCCCCCTACCCATTGCCGATGACTCGGAGCCGCCCCCCATGATTGCCCGCCATTACCAGTTGCAATCGCCGGTCGGGATGGAGGAGTTGGCGACGGTCTACCGCGCTGTCCACACGACGTTGCACCACACCGTCCACGTCCACATTTTGCGCCATACTGATGCCGATTCTTACCATCGATTTCAGCTTGCGGCGACGCTTGCCTCCGAGTTGACACACCCAAACTTGGTTCCGGTCGTTGATAGCGGTCATGATGAGGCATATGGCTCCTACATGGTCACGCCGGTCATCGAGGGGACGCCATTATCGACAATGGTGATGGGAACGACGACAGGTCGGCCTCTTGAGCCGCTCTTGGCCTTGCGTGTGATGACGCAGGTGGCGGCGGTGCTTGACTACCTCCACTCGCAGAACGTCATTCACCGCGACGTTCAGCCCGCCAACATCCTCGTGACGCAAGATGGCATCGCCTACCTGACCAATTTGTCACTCGCTGTCAGCCCACACGGGGGTGCTTTGGCCACCTTTGACGCGCTTGATGCCGCCAACTACGTGACGCCTTACACCGCTCCTGAACAGCGCTTCACGGCACAGGATACGGAGTCGGCGTTGGATATTTACAGCCTTGGCGGGGTTGCCTACACGTTATTTAGCGGTAAATTGCCGCCGCCTTCCACCGAAGATCTGCCCTCATTGACGGAGTATGACCCATCGTTGGCGGAGGTCGATGCGATTGTGCGGAAGATGATGGCGATAGAGCCATCTGCCCGCTCCGACAGCGCCGGAGATGCGGCAACGGCATTGCGGCGGGCGCTCCACCCCCATCTTGAGCAGCCTTCGGAGATGATGGACGAGTCGGAATGGGTGGTGGCGGCTGAGTGGCTTGAGAACCCGCTTGAGACCGTGGCGGGCGAGTTGCTCGATCAACATTTCCTCTCCAAGAGCCTCACCCGCACCGATACTCTGCACCGCAACGACTCCATTCGGCGGCAGCTGAATCGGTGGAGCCGACGGGGGATGTTTCGGCGGCAGGGGCTGGGTGATGCCATTCAGTTGCAGCAGATGGTCAGCTACAACATCTATTTTTACGAGCTGCGGGTGACATATGAGGTGCGGCGGGTGCTTGAGCCGCGTCAAACGATGCTCACCACGGCGGAGGAAAAGGGGTCACTGTTGCCTGCACCGGCATTGTGGGAGGTCACCGTGCCCGAAATCTCCCCCAACACCGAAGTCAATGAGACAGAAGTGCTTTGGCCCAATGCGAGCCGTGTCGTGCGCTGCCCAGAGTGCCGCGAAGCGCATGGCGAGCGGGGTGAGGCCCAACCATCGTGCCCCGTATGCGGCGGGAGCGGGCGGCTCCTAGAGGAGCGGGCATTTGCGTGGTCGCGGCGCATATCGACCCTGCAGAAGACCGACGACATTGAGGAATTGCCGCAGCTTGCGCTTCAACAGCGGGCGCAGGAAGTCTACCACGCCACGCTCAACCCCTACGAAGGGCGATGGCATAGCGTCGCGCCGATGGCCGAACTGCTGCGGGAGGCGATTGCAGAGGTGGATGATAGTACGCGCATCAAGGACGCAGAGCTGATTATCCGCGGTGTGCCCATCACAGAAATCGATTTTTCGCTGCACAACGATGTCCAACGCCTCTACATCGTTGGTTTTGACAACCATGTGGTCGGGACGTGGGCATTGCTCTCTCCAAAGCGGATGATCGTCGCGGCGGTGGTGATTGTGGGCGCACTTTCACTGCTGATTGGGCTGTTTATGCTCATCTTCTGATGTCTGACATATGATGTCTGACATATTTTAATGGCCCACACCTCCCATTCTCCTGCCCCGCGCCTCGCTCTAGAAACTTTGGGCAAGCAAGACTATTGGCGTCGCAATGATGGCCAATATCACCAGCAGCAAAAGCAGGAATTTTAATTGTTCCGCCGTACGCCGCGATGCTAATTGTTCCTTTGCATCGGGGTCGTAAGGGACATCCGGCTGCTTGACGAAAAGCACGTGCTTGATATTGCTTGGCGTCTTGAAGAGCGTTTCGAGCGATGTTGAGACTAGCTCCCGCACCGTGATGAGCGGTGGTGCCCAATGTGCGGTTTCGGCGGGTATCTCTTTGCCGGTCAGCGCACACCGTACTGTCCCTGTCGTTGGCCGCTCCTCATCCATATCAGTCATATCGGTTGTATCAGCGTCTGTGGTTGTGTTGGTGGCGGGAGCGGGTTGAGTTGGTTGCTCTTCTGATTGCTTTGAATGCCCTGGTTGCCCTGGTTGCCCTGGTTGCCCTGATAGTTGTTGTTGTTCCTCGGTCATACTTCCTTATCCCTTCCTACTGGTCATTTTAGTCGTCTACGTCTGTCCAGCGCTCCAAAAACTCCTTCGCCACTCGTGGCAGATGATTCAGAGAGCCTTTTTGCACACAGGTATGAGGCAATGACTCCAGAAATTGCGCTCCATAGCGCTTGGAGATGAGGCGTTTGTCAAGCACCACCACGATCCCATAGTCTTCGCTGCTGCGGATAAGCCGTCCAAACCCCTGTTTGAAGCGCAAGATGCTATTTGGCACGGCATACTGCACAAATGGCTCATCAAACTGCTCGCTGCGAGCGGCAAAAATGGGGTCGCTTGGCACCTGGAAAGGGAGGCGGGTGATAACAAGCACGGAGAGCGTATCGCCCACAATATCGACCCCTTCCCAAAAGCTGCTGGTGCCTAGTAGCACCGTCCGCGACCACTCCTTGAACCGCTCGACCATCGTGCGCCGCGATTCGCTCACGCCCTGCCCCAACACAATGATATCTTGCTGCTCAAGCGAATCTTGAATGGCGTCCATGGTCTTGCGCAGCATATTGTTCGATGTGAAGAGCACCAATGTCCGCCCACCAACCATGCCACACAAATCAATAAGCGCCCGCTCGATACGTGGCTGATAGCCGCGTTGGTTCGGCTCAGGGATGTCGCTGGGGATGTAGACCAACGCTTGGCGGCGGTAGTCGAAGGGCGAATCGAGTTGCAGCTCCTTGACATCGTGGAGGCCAAGCCGATCCTTGATAAACTCGAACGTCCCGTTGATGCTCAACGTCGCCGAGGTAAGAATACAGCTCTTGAGCTGCTCAAGCATATATGCCTCTATAAGCGGTGAGACGTTGAGCGGCGCAATATGGATCCGGGTGATAGCGTTGAGCGGCTCGTGGTTGAGCCAACAGATATGCTCATCGCTGCCCTCAATGATATGCCCCGCCTGGACAAGCGTATCGACCGCAAACCGCTTCCGCGACTGCACTTGGATCAGCAGCTCATCGTAGTCTGGGATGCTATCCTCATACTCTTTCAGGTCGGTGAGCAGGGTTTCAAATTGGTCAAACCCGCGCTGGATCTCTTCAAGCGTGAGTTGGACATTCTCCCACGCATCGGCCACCAGCCGCCACTGCACATGGGTACGGGTGGCGGGGGTCAGCCGCAGCCGGATATCGTAGACGTGCTCGCCGGGAGAGGGGGTGTAGTTGGAGGGGTTGTTTTCCTCATTCACCAGCTTGACAAAGTCATCCAGCGATTTGAAGTAGGTCATCACCGCTTCTCGTGCACGCTTCACGATGGGTATCACCCGTTTGGTGATGGTGTGGAAGGATTGTTTATCCGACTCAGGCACATTGCATAGCTCAATCTGCGGAGCAAGCTCGGCAAGAAGACCTCCAGCCGCTTTGCCGCCGCGCCCCTCGTTGATCAGCTCGTCGAAGTAGTCGTTGAGCGCGAATTGGTCGATTTTGAAGCTAAATTGTGATGTTGCGACATCTTCTATATTGTGCGCCTCGTCAATGATGAGCCGCTCATGGGGCGGCACGACGGTCGATTGCGCCGCCATATCGGCAAAGAGCAGCGCGTGGTTGATGACGATGAGGTGCGATTGTTCAGCCTTGCGCCGCGCGCGGTAGAAAAAACAGCGGGAAAACTCGTTGCACCGCGGCCCCGTACACCGATCTTCAGGCACATTGACCCTGTTCCACGCGATGCGTTCGCGGTCTATCAGCCGAAGCTCATGATAATCGCCACTGGTGGTTGTCGGCAGCCAAAAGAGTACTTTGAGCACCACCCGCGCCTCTTCCGGCTCAAGGTCGGGTTCTTTCATCAACGCTTTGAGGCGGTGCAAACACAAGTAGTTCCTTCGCCCTTTGAGTAGTGCTGCCTTCAAGGGAGAGGCACCGTTGGTAGGTTGAGGAGGCGCATATCCTTCCCCCTGCGCCGAGTGAAAGAGATTGCTGTCGGCCCACTGCGGATACTGTTGCAGCATGCGTTGCAGATCAGGGATATCCTTGAAATAGAGCTGATCTTGCAGATTGATGGTGTTGGTGGAGATCACGACCGGCTCCCCCCGCGACAGCGAAAAGAGTGCGGCAGGGACAAGGTAGGCCATACTCTTGCCGACGCCGGTGCCCGCCTCGACCAAGAGCGATGTGTCCTCTCGGAAGCCGTTGGCGACGGCGTGTGCCATCTCTACCTGCTGCGGACGCGGCTCATAGGCGTCAAACACCGAGTCTATCGGCCCGTCCTCCTGGAAAAACGTATCGATAGCTTGCGTCGTCAGAGAGCCAAATCGGTTGGTGGCGATTGGGCCGTGCCCTGGCTCCACCGATGGCGGATTGGTTTGTCCCCCCCCCCACAACGGCAAATCACCCGTCTCTGAGAAGATGGCGCGGCAGAGAGCACGTGTGGAGCGCTCTGGCTTCTCCACGAAGGTCGAGCGGAGTTTCTCCTTGCGTATTTCGGCAAAGATATCGGCAAATGTCCACTCACTCTGCTCCATCAGCAGCTCAAGCGAGGTGAGAGTCTCAATGTCAAGCGCACGGATTTCCTCCAGCAGCCGCATGAAGACCAGCCGTGATACATCGGAATCGCTCAGCGCGCGGTGGGCATCGGTATGCTCAATGCCATAATACTCTGCCAGCGAAGCGAGGCGGTAGGAAGGCAGTTGCGGCAGGATAAGCTGTGCTAGCTCAAAGGTGTCGTAGATCCGCTGTGTCAGCGAGATCCCTTGCATGTTGAGCATCTCTAAATCGCGGCTGACCGAATGACCAACAAGCGGGTGGGAAGAGAGAAATTTGACGAATGCCGGGGCGACGTCGTTGAAGGAGGGCGAGGAGGCAAGATCTTCCTCGGTGATGCCCGTAATACGAGTGATTTTGAGGGGAACCGAACGGATAGGCTTGATGAGCTGGGAAAAGGTTTCAAGCACCTCGTTGCCCCGGAACTTGACCGCGGCAATTTCGATAATCTCATCCTCGCCAACTTCCAGTCCGGTCATTTCCAGGTCTACGGCGATAAAGATACGCTCCATGAGGGGACAATTCCTTATTCTGTGTGATTGCGTGTCGGGTCGCTTGTTGCCTTGTCTGTTGCCTTGTCTGTTGCTTTGTCTGTCGCTTTATCCGTCGCCTGGGCAAGCCAAGACAACACCTCCGCCCGCGCGACCTTCGTAGCTGTTGTGGCCTCGCCAACACGCGGCTTGATTTCTACCTGTTCAGCCGCAAGCAGCCGGTCGCCAAGCACCACCCGTATGGGCAATCCAATCAAGTCGGCATCGTTAAACTTCACGCCTGCGGAGTCGGGCCGGTCGTCATACAGGACGCGGTAGCCGTGTGAGAGGAGTTCTTCGTAGAGGGCATCGGTCGCCTCGATAACCGGCGCGCGTTTGCCCAGCCGGACGAGGTGGATATCGAAGGGAGCCACGCGAGATGGCCATATTACCCCCGCCTCATCATGATGTTGCGCAACAATCAGGTGCAAAAGCCGTGTCAGCGAGAGGGAAAAATACCCCAATACCACTGGTTGGGGCTTGCCATTGGAATCGAGGTAAGTAAGTGGGTCAGAAGCAAGAGCAGGGTGAGCAGGATGAGCCGTATGGCTTGCGGGGCAAGGGTGATCGCCATTGCCGCGGCGCTCCTGCAACCGCTGTACCACCCCCACCTCAACACAGCGCTTGATATGCATCACCGCGCCGCACCGCGGGCAGAGGTCTCCCTCCTGCACCAACGCGATATCAGCAACGTGCGATGCTTCCCAATCGCGTTCGTAGACGACGTTGCGGAGGTGATACCCCACTTCATTTGCCCCCGCCACCAACGCCCCCGCCTGCACGACTGAGCGGTCAGCGATAAGGAGGACATCCTGCAACCCAATTGGCGATGCATAGCCCGGTATAGCCCCCACCGCCCGTATTTGCTCTTCGCTGGCGGGCGATAGCTCGGAGACTTGGGCGACGGCTTTGAGCTTGGTTTCGTTGATACTCAAATCGCCGCGTATCACCACAAAGAGGAGACCTTGCTCTGGCGTATCGAAAAAGACCGCCTTTGCGGTTTCCGATGGGGAAATCGCCAAATATGCAGCAAGATCGGCAATCGTGTTGCATTGAGGGGTCTCCACCCGCTCCGGCATGGGGAATGACGACGGGTCGGGGCAGGGATAGCCATAGTTATTATGGTCGTTGGGGAAGGGCGGACGTGGGTCGGCACTGGTCGCGACCTGTTGTTTGGCGGCATAACACCCATTCTCGCAGATAGCAACCGGATTATCCCCTCCCTCCACGTCCGCCATATAGGCGATGGTTTGTTGTGTCTGGTGCCCGCTCTCGATCTGTGCGGCCTGTGCGGCCTGTGCGGCCTGTGCGGCCTGTTCGGTTTGAGCAGTTTCTGGCAAATCTGGCAACGACAATCGTTCGTGTACAGAGAGCGAAGCACGGGCATGGAACGTATCGACGCCACACCGCGAGAGAATGCGTGAAAACGCATGAACTGTGCGGGCCATGGTATGGTCGAGTGCTTCATCATCCTTGTCGAACGAGAAGAACTCGACCATGGTTGGAGTATAGCGTGCGAGAAGGCCCCCCTTCGGACGGGTGTCGGGGCGAACCTGCGTACGAACCTGGTAGGCGAGCATGGGAAGGTGGCGGTAGGAAGAGATCTCCTGCCGCGCCACATCGCGGACGGTGTGGATGGTGGCAAGTGCGCCAGGGGTTGCTATCTCCTGTGCGCCAAGCCGTGCCCCTTCCTCATGGACAATCGCCTCAATACGCCGAAGCACGCGCATCCCCAACGGCAGCAGGGCAATCTCTCCCATGGGGAGGGAGCGCACGATTCCGGCTCGTATCAACACGTGGTCAGTGTGGCTACTGATGTCTGCTGAGCGTTCATTGGTGGCGCGGGTGGTACGTCCGAAGAGGGTTGATAATCGCATAGGCTTATTCTCGCTACGATTTGACGGCTTCGATAAACCGCCGCATTCCTTCCTGGATGGCCTCTACCCCCTGCGCATAGGACAACCGCAGATAGCCCGCCGCGCCAAATGCCTCGCCCGGCACCACGCCAATGTGCGCCTTCTCCAAGAGGTAGTTGGCAAGCTCATCGCTGCTGGTGCAGACAGTCTTATCCGGGCCAAGTGGGCGGTTGAGTAGGCCAGCGACGTTGGGGAAGACGTAAAATGCCCCTTCTGGCACCATGCAGCTGACGCCGTCAATCTTCTGCAGCTCGCCCAAAATGATGTCACGCCGTTCCTTGAACGCCTTGGCCATTTCCTTTACCTCCGCATCAAGCGTGTCGGAGGGGGTATAGGCTTTTTGGGCAGCCTGCTGTGCCATTGCGGCGGGGTGCGTGGTTGAGTGGCTCTGGATAGACTTAATCGCCTTGATGATAGGCTCTGGCCCGGCGATGTAGCCCACACGCCAGCCAGTCATCGCGTAGGTCTTTGACACACCGTTGACCACCAAGGTACGGTTGGCAAAATCAGGAGCCACGCGCAACAACCGTGCATATTCTACATAGCAGATGTTGTCGTAGATCTCATCACTGACGATCAGCGCATTGGTGGGGCGAATAACCTCCGCCAACGCCGCCAACTCATCCGCGGTATAGACCGCACCAGTTGGGTTTGAGGGGGAGTTGAGAATGATTGCACGGGTGTGCGGCGAGATGTGCTCTTTCAGCTTCTCTGGCGTGATTTTGAAGCCGGTTGAGTCGTCCGTCTCGATAACAACTGGCGTCGCGCCGGTCAGGTTCACCTGCTCAATGTAGCTGACCCAGTAGGGGGCCGGTATGATGACTTCATCATTGGGGTCGCAGGTGGCCTGAAATGCCAGGAACAGCGCTTCTTTCGCGCCGGTGGTGACCGTAACCTGGTTGGCCGTATACTCAATGTCGGTATCACGCTTCATCTGCTCGGCGATGGCCTTGCGAAGGACAGGCGTCCCGCCAGCAGGCGTATATCGCGTGACGTTCTTTTGGATAGCCTCGATCCCCGCCTTCTTGAGCGAGTCGGGCGTGTTGAAGTCTGGCTCGCCTTGCCCAAACGAGATGACCTCAATACCTTGGTTGCGAAGCTCTCCGATGCGGCTAATCAGCCCGATGGTGGCTGATGGTTTCATTTTTGCCAGCCGTGCGCTCAGACGGCAGGCTTCCTCAGCGTTCTTTGTTTGCTCGTTGCTCATAAAAAACCGTGGTGCCCAGAACAATGATATCGTTGCTCGATCCTTGCTCGATCCTTGCTCTGGGATGTAATTCCTTCCTTAATCGAAACAATCTAATCGACCATCCACTATTATGCGGATAGTTCCCTTGTTGCCGTTTTGTATGGGCACCATTGTACATGCTGAAGCAACAGAGCGCAACTGGCACGGGGCGGGGAGCACCAGGGATATGCGCGTGGAGATCTCCATAGAGGAGCAAACTACTCAACCACTCATCTCAACCACTCATCTCAACCACACAAGGAGTGGACAGTGGATAGTAGGACGATCTACAATGCAGAGAGGAAGAGGTACCACCTTGCTGATGATTCCGAAACCAAGAAGGAGATGTTATGGCTCCGCGAAGACCTACCCAACGGCGGTATCAGGAAACCAGGGAAGAGCAATGGAAGCGTGAAAAGCGCAAAAAGTATGAGAGCTACCAAACAGGCGAGGTTGAGGGAGTATCCTCCTATCCAGTGACACAAGTGGCGCAGAGAGAGAAAAAACCGTGGTTTGGCGAAGAACAACGCGCCCTGATTTGGAGGCATCTCCCAACCTTCATCATAAGTGGGGCGATTGGGTTGTTTTTGGGTTGGACTCTCTCTCTTGTTATCATCCGTTTCTCCGAGATGAGCACAAACTGGGCAGTAGGAACTATCATCATTTCATGCAATGTTAGTGTTGCCATAGCGATGACCATCGGCATTCTCAGCAACAAACACGTCGCCTACAGACGAACCATCGAAAATATATTGTGGACATTTTTTATGGTAGTCTTTAGTTGGCTCATTGGGATGATGGCATTCGCAATTTTTCCCTACATCTTCTTCGTTATCACGGGCTATAATCCATGGGGTTTTCTGCCATTCGGGCTGGTCAGTGGATTTCTTGGGGCGATTGGTGTTCCAACACTGAGAGCATGGATTTTGGAGGTTCCCCCATCTCCCTCCAAAGATGACCCATACAGCAAGACGTACCGTTACTGGAGAAATGGCGGCTTTTGGATGGGGATTTTCCTTGGTTTCTTGCTCTTTGAGAGTTTTTTTGGCTGTGTTGCCGGAGCGTTCATTTTCCGTATTCTTGGTTCTGTTATAAGTTTCTTTACCCTGAAGTATAATCCACCCGATCCTCAGACTATCCCCCAAGCCGATCCTCAAGCCGATCCTCAAGCCGATCATCACGAACAGATGGAAATACTCGAAGGGATGGTTGTATATGGGATTTTCTACGATCCTCTCATTATCTTGGGGGCGTGGTTGGGAACGTTGTTTGCATCAAGCCCACTGTTTCCAGAAAACTACATACTCCAAGAAGTTGGATTATGTATCGGTGGCGCTGTAGTAGCAGCAACCATTGGTCTTTTCGTTGCTGACTTTATCTACATCAGCATCTATCTTTCCAATCAATCAGAATAAAGGAGATCACCTTATGTACCACCCTCACTCTCCCCCGCCGCCCGGCCACGACCCTTCCAACCGCCGTCTTTCCAAGCAGGGGGTGGTTATCATCGTCATGATTATTATCGGCTTTAGCGTTGGGTTTGTGATTGGGTTTTGGGCATATTGAAGGTGAAGAGGGAGAGCGCGGCCCTCCGTTGGACACCCCCTCCTCTCCCTCTCGCTTTTCTTCTACACCTCAAAAAGGACACGGGCAATGCGGTCGTCGGAGAACCCCTTCGCCTTGAGCGGCGCACGGATATCGTCTTCAACATCGGGGATAAAGGCCCGCAGGAGGCAGGTAGATGGCTGTGGGATGAGGGTATGCGCACCAAGAGCCGCAGGCACAATCACCGTATCTCCCGCCGTGAGGGGGAGGATTTCTCCGGCCCACGACAGCACGACATCGCCCTTAATGACGGTGTAAAGCTCCATGGTCTCCGGTCTTGTTGAGCATGGCTTCGGCTGCACAAAATGCCACCGTTCGAGGGTGAAGTGGCGGCAGGCAAAGAGCAGAACGCGGGTGTTGGCAGAAGAACAATCAGCGCTCTCGCCCTCCAATATTATCGGCTCTGTCTTGGGAGTGGGAGCGGGGGCATAATTAAGCACATCCAGCGCTTGCTCAAGGTGCAGATCGCGTTGTGTGCCCGTTGAGGGGTCGCGTCTGCCATAGTCGTAGACGCGGTAGGTAATATCCGACTTCTGCTGTATCTCAAAGAGCAGCAAGCCTTCATTGATCGCATGCAGGGTTCCCGGCGGTGTGAAGATGGCATCTCCCTGCTCCACCGAAATATGGCGGACAAGCGGCTCAAGCGAGTTTGTGCGGACGGCCTGTGCAAACGCATCGCGGCCCATTTCCTCCCGCAGCCCATGGATGACATTGGCTCCCGGCTGCGCATCGAGAATATACCACGCTTCCGTTTTTCCATAGAACCCCGTATGTGCTTCGTGCTCGTGGGCATACACGTCATCTGGGTGTACTTGTATTGAGAGGCGGTCGTTGGCGTCGATAAACTTGACCAACAGTGGGAAATCAGGGCCATACCGCGCAATCGCCCGTGTCCCCACCAACTCTGCCCCGCAATGATCTGCAGCTTCCGCAAGGCTCTGGCCTGCCAACCTCCCATTGCGGATGGGGTTGGTCTCATAGACTTCCCATGTCTCCCCGATTGGCGAGTCGCTTGGTGGCAGGTCGAGCCACTGCAAGATGCGTTGCCCCCCCCACATACGGTAGACATATTTTCGTTCGACAAGAAGCGGATAGCGTGCTGGACATGACATGCAATATTCCTTTTAATCTATAGAGAACCACAATGGGTGTGTGTATATAGTGTGCCGTGGCCAGTGACAGGGCAGTAACAGAAGTACAGGTAATGGTATTATTCTGGGAGAATAAAAAAATCTGAGATAGGTTTTGCCTCCCATGATACATAATTATAATATGAAAACCATGTATCGCCTTTATTAGAGATACTTTGCCCCACGCAGATGGAGTTGCTCATGGAAAGCGTATCCGAAAAATCATCAACAGTGCTCATCATTGATAGCGACCCCGCTCAAGCCGCCCACATCAAAACCCTTGTTGAGGAACACGGCTATCGTGCCGTGCTTGCGGTCGATGCCGCCACCGGGTGGTATATCGCACACACGTACAATCCGGCTGTCATTTTGATAGATGTCGTTTTGGCAGATGGTGACGGGATAAAATGGTGCCATGCGCTGACACACAATACTCCAACACAGACAATCCCCGTGATATGTATGAGTGTCCCAGAGCCAGAACGACCGTACCGCATTCGCGCGGCGTTTGAGGCTGGCGCTGCCGATTATATCACGAAACCCCCGCATCGTGAAGAGCTTCTTGCGCGCATTGAGCATCATATTGGGCTATCTGGTATATCCTCTTCCCCCTCCCCTCAGACAATGCAATGCTACCACCACCTGATTTTTCAGGAGATCTTGGAAAACACCCCGTCGGCGATCTATGTCAAAGATACGAAGGGGCGGTTTGTTTTGGTGAATAAACGCGCCGCGGCCAATTTTCACCTGACGGTTGAGGAGATGATCGGCAAGACCGAACACGACCTCTTCCCCCCCCCGCCCGCCAATCAAGAGCAGCAAGACCAACAAACGCAGCAGTGGCAGCAGGAGCATCGCGAGCAGCTACACAATCGCTACCTCTCGTACCAGCACGTCATTGCAACCCAAACCCCCGTCGAGTTGGAGTGGCGTATCACGCTTGATGACGGCGTGCATACCTTCCTTACCAACAAATTCCCGCTCTACCACAGTGATGGCTCGCTCTACGGCATTGGGGTGATTGCCACAGACATTACCGAGCGCAAACAGCTCTCCGAAACCCTTCGGCGCAAAGAAAACCTGCTGCGGGAAGTTAATGCGACGTTGGAGCAGCGGGTGCAAGAGAGTACCAACGCACTTCGCAAGAGCCAGTCTTTGCTCCAAGGGTTTATTTCCCACGTTCCGGCGGTTGTCTTTGCGTTAGATGCCGAAGGACGCTATGTGATTATCAACCACTACGGCGCGTCAGTCTACCAATGTACGCCCGAAGAGCTTGAGGGACAGCATTTTTTGACGGGCGTTCCCTCTCATATCGCCGAACAGTGGCAAACCGCGACGGATGAAATATTTCGCACCAAACAGGTACACGAAACCGAAGAAGAAGTCATGTTCCCCGATGGAGCACACACATTTTTGACGATTCGCTTCCCTTTGTTTGATGAGCATGGCGATGTCATAGCGATTGGCGGTATCGCCACCGATATCACCCATCAAAAGAGCATTGAAGAAACCTTGCGCCATTCGCGTGATGAGTTTGAATTTATCTTCAACGGTGTGGCAGATGGTATTCACGTGACCGATAGTGATGGCGTGCTCTTCTACGCCAACCAAGCCGCCGCATCGAGTGCCCACTTCGACAGCGTGCAAGAGTACATCGAAGCACAAGACAAAATTCGGCAGTTGCTAGACGAAGAATATGAGATTTTTAACGACATGGGCACGCTCATCTCCCAAGACGACCTGCCCTACAACCGCGCCCTACGAGGAGAAGCTCCCTCGCCACTCCTGATACACTTTTCCCCCCACCACCACTCCAAGCGCGAACGGTGGTTTATTCTCAAATCGACGCCAATCTTCAGTGATGAGGGAGTAGTCAACTTTGTGGTCACGATTGTGAACGATGTGACCGAATATAAGTTTCTTGAGCGGTCGCTGCGCGAAAGCGAAGAACGCTTCCGCCGCCTCTTTGAGCTATCGCCGCTCGGCATGGTGATGGTTTCGCTTGATTACCGCTTTTTGCGGGTGAATGACGCCGCCTGTGCGATGTGGGGCTACTCGCGGGAAGAATTGATGGGCATGAGCTTTGTCGATATCACCTACCCGGATGATGCTGATGAAGATGTGCAACTTGCACAGGATCTCTTGGCGGGTAAACTGACCCACTACGCGATTGACAAGCGGTATGTGCGCAAAAATGGGGAGGTCTTCTGGTCGCGGTTGTCAGTTCGCATGATGCGTGATGAAACCGACACCCCTTTGCATTTTGTGGGGGTGATTGAAGATATCACCCACCGCAAGCAGGCCGAAGAACTGCTCCAACACGCCAAAGAAGCCGCCGAGACAGCCAACCAAGCCAAGACGACGTTTTTGGCCAACACCAGCCACGAGCTTCGCACCCCGCTCAATGCGATTTTAGGGTTTTCGCAGCTGCTCGAACGCGACTCTTCGCTTTCGTCCGAACACCGCGAAAATATCCGTATTATCAGCCGCAGCGGCGAACAGCTACTTACGCTCATCAACGATATACTCGAAATGTCACGGATCGAGTCGGGGCGCGTTGAATTGCATGAAGAGCCGTTTGATCTGCACCAATTTATCGCAGAACTCGTTGATGTGTTTACCTTGCGGGCGGAAAAGAAAGGGCTTTCCTTCCGCGTGAAACAAGCCAAACATTTGCCGACGTATGTCTGTGCGGATGAGGGAAAATTGCGTCAAGTTCTCAGCAATCTTATTACCAATGCGATGAAGTTTACCGAGAAAGGACATGTAACGTTTTCAGTTGACTGGATGCCTCTCTTGATGAACAACGAGGTGCCGAATATTTCCCAAGAACAGTTTATGCTAACGGTGTTCGTTCAAGATACAGGCGTTGGTATTGCAGAAGAATACCACTCCACCATCTTCAATGCCTTCTCCCAGGCCATCCCCCACCGCCGCACACACGAGGGGACAGGGCTTGGCTTGTCTATCAGCCAAAAGTTTGTCCAGATGATGGGGGGGCACATTGCGGTACAAAGCGTGGTGGGGGAAGGGTCTACTTTTTCGTTCACCATTGCCGTGAAGCTGGCCGCCGAAAAGGAATACGCTCAACGGGCTCCAGCCCTGCCGCAGGCGAAGATCGTTGCGTCGTCGAACAACCACCAACGCATTTTGGTCGTGGATGACCGATGGGAAAGCCGAACGTTGCTGATGAAGATCTTGCGTCCTTTGGGGTTTGAGATGAGAGAAGCCATCAATGGGCAGGAAGCGATTGAGGTGTGGCAGCAGTGGAACCCCGACCTCATCTTTATGGACATCAGGATGCCCGTGATGGGTGGCTGCGAAGCAACCCGGCACATCAAATCGACCGAGCAGGGGCGGCAACTACCCATTATTGCATTGACGGCGAGCGTCTTTGAACAAGATCGGGTGATGATGCTTGAGGTGGGATGCAATGATTTCCTGCGCAAGCCGTTTGAAGAGCAAGATCTGGTACAGATTTTGGCAACATATTTGGGGATAGAAGTTGCATATGAGGAACCAGAAGCGGTATCATTATCTCCCAACACCACCTCGCCATCAGAAGAAAGCTTACTGGAAGCGCTTCGCAGGTGTTCGCCCGATCTCATCCGACAGTTGCACCGGGCGGCCCTACTTGGCGAGGGGGAGAAAGTGGCCGATCTTGTTACCATAATGGGCGATGTGAGCCAATCGCTCTCTGAGCACTTCCTTTCTCTGGCAGAAGAATTTCGGTTTGACCAAATTGTCAATCTTACCGAAGTGGTGCTTCAGGACGGTTCATAGAACCTTCAACCCTATTAAGTCACCCTTGACTTCATGCCCGTCGGGGAAGAACGGAATTTGTTTATGACAGAGAAACGAAAAACAACAAATCAACCAACGAAGGGCAATATCCTCATCGTTGATGATGCTCTTGCCAACCTACGCCTCCTCTCGCGGCTGTTGAGCGAACACGGGTTTCATCCCCGCACTGTGACGAGTGGCAAGGCGGCCCTCGAGTCTATTGGGGTAGAGATGCCGGATCTTATCCTCCTTGACATCAATATGCCAGAGATGAATGGCTACGAGCTGTGCGAGCAACTGAAAGCGAACGAACGCTACGCAGAGATCCCTATTATCTTTGTCAGTGCGATGAATGACGTGATAGACAAGGTCAAGGCATTCTCATCCGGGGGCAATGACTATGTGAGCAAGCCGTTTCAGGTGCAAGAGCTGCTCGTGCGCATCGAAAACCAGCTCGTCATCCACCAAACCAAAAACGCCCTGCGCCGCAATGAAATCGCCCTGCAGCAGGCCAACTCGACATTGGAGCAGCGGGTGCAAGCGCGCACGATGGAGCTGCTCAAGGCCAACCGCGCCTACCGAACGCTCAGCGACTGCAATCAAGCCGTCGCCCGCGCCACCGACGAAGCCCAGCTTTTAGCAGATATCTGCCGCATCATCGTCGATACTGGCGGCTATCGGTTGGCGTGGATCGGGATGGCGATGGACGATGAAGAAAAGACGGTGTGTCCCGTCGCCAAGGATGGCTACGACCACGACTACCTTGATACCGTACGTATCTCGTGGGAGGACAACCCGCGCGGCCGCGGCCCAACGGGGCAATCTATCCGCACGGCGGTTCCACACGTCATCCGCTCTGTTGATACCGACCCCAACTTCAGCCCGTGGCGGGAAGAAGCCCGTAAACGCGGCTATGCATCGTGTGTTGGTCTCCCGCTGCGCGACTCTGATAATTGCGCATTTGCCGCACTGACGATCTATTCGCTTGAACCCGATGCCTTTGACGAAGCAGAAATCGACCTACTGGTCAGCCTTGCCGACAACGTTGCCTATGGCATCATCGCCCTGCGCACCGAAGCAGAACGCAAACGCACCGAACACGCGTTGCGGGAGAGCGAGGCCGAGCTGCAAAAAATGAATGAGCAGCTTGAGCAGCGGGTACACGAGCGAACGCAGGAGTTGCGCGAAAGCCAAGCCCTTTTAGAAGGGATCCTCAGCAATATTCCGGCGGTGGTGTATGTCAAGGATATTGAAGGATGCTTCCTGATGGTCAATACCTATGGGGCCAATCAGCAACACCGCACGCGGGAGGAGTTTGTGGGCAAACAGTCAAGCGATTTTTTCCCGCCGCACCTCGCCGAAATCCACCGCGAGGATGAGCGAAAAGTGATTGAGACGAGACAGCCGGTCGAGCGCGAGTCTTTCCTTGAGATTGACGGTGCCATACACACCTTCTATGCCATCCGCTTCCCCATTTTTGATGATACCGGACACCTCTACGCTATCGGGAATGTCTCAACCGATATCACCGAGCGCAAGCAGATGGAAGAAGCCTTTGCGCAGGCCCGCGACGCCGCCGAAGCCGCCACTCGTGCCAAGTCAGAGTTCTTGGCCAACATGAGCCACGAAATCCGTACCCCCATGAATGCCGTGATTGGGATGACCAACCTCCTCCTTGATACCGACCTCTCCACTGAGCAGCAAGACTATGTGCAGACGATCCGCACCAGCGGAAATGCGCTCCTGACCATCATCAACGATATCTTAGACTTCTCCAAGATTGAGGCGGGTCGCTTGGAGATTGAGTGCTACCCCTTCAACCTGCGCAATTGTGTCGAAGACGCCATGGAATTGTTGGCTTCCAAGGCGGCTGAAAAAGGCATAGAACTCGCCTATATCTTTCAGAACAGCACGCCGGAAGATATCATCGGCGATGTGACCAGAGTACGGCAAATCATCGTCAACCTGCTGAGCAATGCGGTGAAGTTTACCGAGATGGGCGATGTGGTCTTGACGATGTGGAGCGACTGGCGCGGCGAAGCGCCCCATACCCCCGTGAAAATCTCGATGAGCGTGCGCGATACGGGGATTGGCATTGCGCCCGACCGCCTCGACCGGCTCTTCAAGTCGTTCAGCCAGGTTGATACCTCGACCACGCGGCAGTATGGGGGGACAGGCCTCGGCTTGGCGATTAGCAAGTGTTTGGCGGAGATGATGAATGGGACGATTTGGGTAGAGAGCGAGGAGGGGACAGGCTCAACGTTCTATGTTACCTTCATGGCAGAAATCGCCCCGCAATGCGCTTATTCCTTCCGCAAGCAAAACCACCATCATCTGAAGGGCAAGCGTATCCTGATTGCAGAAGACAACATGATCAACCGCCTTGTGCTTGAGCGCTACGTAACGCAGTGGGGAATGAAGCCACGGGTGGTAGCCACCGCCCAGGAAGCACTGGCATGGGTACGGCGGGGTGAGCCGTTCGACGTGGCGATGCTTGATATCAATCTGCCGGACATGGATGGGCTGGCGGTGGTGGAGGAGATCGTTCAATTGCGCGGGAAAGACCAGCACTATCCTCTTTTGCTGTGGACATCGATTGCTATGCGCAGCGAAGCTGTCCGCCAGCAAAAACAACGAGCAGACCTCATTACTGCGTTTCTCATCAAGCCAATCCGGCCGGGGGTCTTCTACGACACCTTGTCATCGCTCTTCCAGAAGCATCAGGTCAATGACGATCGAGAGATCTCTTACTTCGGGATCATGAACGAATATCTTGCGAGAGAGCACCCTTTGCGCATCCTGCTGGTAGAGGATAATGTCGTCAACCAAAAGGTCGCATTGCGGACGTTGGAGAAGATGGGGTACCGCGCCGATGTGGCCGCCAATGGGCTTGAAGTGCTTGACATATTGCATCATCATAGCTACGACCTCATCTTAATGGACGTGCAGATGCCTATAATGGATGGTATGGAGGCCACCCGCCACATCCGCGCCTCGTGGCCCGCCAACCAACAACCATGGATTATCGCCATGACTGCACATGCGATGGAGAGCGACCGGCAATGGTGTTTGTCGTCGGGGATGGATGACCACATTGGCAAGCCGGTGAAGGTAGAGGAGCTTGTGGAGAAGCTCTTGATGGTCTCCAACCACCGCCGTGCGGCGGGGCAAGCACTTCTCCACATCCCTACGCCGCCGGTCGCAGAACAAAACCATTTTGACAATCACCCACAACAGCACGTTCCCCCAGATCATGCTCCTCCAACAGTGCCCCCTCCACCAAATAAAGTGGGCGAGAGAGAGGTGGCGGGAAAAGCAGGAACAGAAGCAGGAACAGAAGCAGGAACAGAAGCAGGAACAAAAGATGAGATCAGTGCTTCGCCGCCGTCGTTCGATGAGGAGGCATATCAGCAATTTCTCGCGATGATGGGCGATGCGGCCTCAGCCTTGATCGCCATCTTCTTGGAGGACGTGCCCAAGAACATCGAGGCCATTCAGGAGGGCTACCGTCGGGAGGATGTTCCCACCGTCACCCGGGCGGCCCACTCGATCAAGTCGAGCAGCGCCCAAGTTGGGGCCATGGGCTTCTCTTCCCTCTGCAAAGACATCGAGATGGTGGGGCATAATGGGACGTTGGAAGGCGTTGGTGGTCTCATTGAGCAGCTCGAAAGCGAGTATGAGCGCGTGCAGGCGTGGCTTGTCGAGCACGAACGGCAGCAATGAATACGGGCCGCACCTTTATCGACGATCCCCATGCTATAATGCAAGAGGAACGACAAACAGACGTAAAGGGTTTGATACCATTGAGATAGGTGGGAAGAGAACGATGCATGACACCGATGCACATTCACGCACGAAATCCTGGAGGTGGCTTTTGGTTGTACCCATCCCCGTGATTGGGATCGTGCTGGTGTGGATAGGAATTGTCTCGCTATCCTCCCCGGCTGGAGAACACCAACCGATCGGGCTTTCCCCCCTCCCAAGTACACCACCAGATTCGCTCCTCCTCCTGACCACCCCCACGCCATCTCCTGATGCTCTTCCAACGCGCTCGTCTGACACTCCTACCCCTCCTCAAGATGTTGTGGTCTATATTACGGGAGCTGTGAACGAGCCGGGTGTTTACCAACTCCCCCCCGACGCACGTGTTACCGATGTGGTATTTGCGGCAGGTGGGTTGAAGGGAGAGGCGGCAGGTGAGTACATTAACCTCGCAGCCCCTATAGAGGATGCACAGCATATTCACGTGCCGCGCCGCGAAGATCTCCGACAGCAACGAGTTTCATCTCCGGGAGCATCGTATGCTTCCTCTTCCTTTCCAACCACGTCTCCCCCATCTGCCAACGCAGCCGCTCACACCACTAGCTATCAATGGGGTCAAGGGAACGGAGGACATGAGGAGACCTCGACAGATCGTATCAATATCAACTATGCTTCGGAACGTGAATTGCAAGAACTGCAGGGTGTGGGAGAGGTGATCGCCAAACGGATAATCGACTACCGTACGATCAATGGCCCATTTCGTTCTATTGACGACTTGGCACACGTGCGGGGGATTGGCAGCTCGTTGATAGAAAACAATCAAGCGTCTCTCACCGTCGGTGTAGTAGAAGACGGTGAGAAAGGCCAGTGATACTGGAAGACTAGAAAGTAGCAGGTGTGCTGTGGCATCGCTGGCCTCATGTGGCCGTCTCCACCGACGACTCACAAAAATCCTGCGATTATGCAGCACAAAGGGTCATGATCCTACCACTCAAAACGCTTGTCCAAAACCGGTACCTCATCGTCCAACTGATAGCCCAAGGTGGGATGGGAGCAGTGTACCGAGCAACAGACCGCACAAACAGCACAACGGTGGCACTCAAACAGTCGCTTGTGCACGATGAGACGCTTAACAAAGCATTTGAGCGGGAAGCACGTATCTTATCTCGGCTGCGACACTCGTCGTTACCCACTGTCAGCGACTACTTTCTCAATGAGTCGGGGCAATTCCTGGTGATGCAATATATTCCGGGTGACGACCTTGGGGCCGTGATCGAGCGCAAGGGCAAACAATTCCTTACCCCCAACGTCCTGCCGTGGGTGTTACGATGGTTTGATCAGCTCCTCGACGCCCTAACCTACCTCCACGGCCAAGAGATGCCTATCATCCACCGCGACATCAAGCCCCAAAACCTCAAGTTGACCTCAAGTGGTGAGATTGTCCTGCTCGACTTCGGAATGGCCAAGAGCGCGGCTGACCAGACCGTCCACTCGGCGGTATACAGTGTGCGCGGCTATACCCCGCAGTATGCCCCGCTTGAGCAGATCCAAGGGACGGGGACAGACGAGCGAAGCGATCTCTACTCATTGGCGGCAACCTTCTACCATCTCTTGACAGGCGAAGACCCACCCGATTCCTTGACCCGTGTCTCTGCGCGCTTGACGGGGCAATCTGACCCTCTTCGGCCCGCCAGCGAACGTAATCCGCTTGTGCCCCCCGGTGTTGCGATGGTCTTGCAACAGGCGATGGAGCAAGAGATGGCACACCGCTTTGCCAGCGCCAATGCAATGCGGACTGCGATGCGAATGGCCATACAATCGGGGAATCAATCTCCGGGCAACAGCAGCGGTCAACAAACTATTGTCTCTCCATCGGCGCGGTCGGCTCCCACCGCCAAGCACGAGGAAGGGAAGGAAGAAGACGACCGCACAGTCGTTACTGATAAGGGCACTTCGAGCAAGCTACCTTACCCAATGGTAACTGTCTCACCGAAGGATCAAGGCGATTACCGCACTATCAGTGATGCGATTGCGAACGTCAAGCCAGGAACGCACATTGTTATCTACCCGGGGGTGTACAAAGAGTCGATTATCTTGGATAAACCTGTTTTTCTCTCTGGGGAGGGGCCATTAGATCAAGTGGTCATTGAGAGCCGCGGAGCCACCACGCTCCTCATGAGGACAGACTACGCCCGCTTGAGAAATATCACCTTCCGGGCACGGGTGACAACAACCAAAGAAAACCGCGAACGCGACCAACGTCCGCATATCGTGGCGGTGGATGTACCGCAAGGGCGCTTGGTGATGGAAGAGTGTGATATTTCGTGTGAATCGGTGGCGTGCGTGGCGATTCACGGTGAGTCGACCTCGCCCCTTTTCTGGCGTTGCAAGATACACGATAGCCACGGCACCGGCATTTTTGTCTACGACAAGGGGAATGGTACGGCAGAGGAGTGCGATATCTTTCGCAATGCTCTCGCAGGCATTCGGGTGTCGCAGGCGAGTAATTTCTCCCTGCATCGCTGCCTAATCCACCACGGTCGTCAGGAAGGTATCCACATCAATGAGCGCAGCCGTGCGCTGATCGAGGAGTGTGATATCTTCGACAATGAGCGCATGGGTGTGGAGATCAAGCAGGAAAGTTCGCCGATCTTGATCCGGTGCAAGATACACAATCAGACAAATGGCGATGGGGTTGTCGTTCATCAAAAGGGACGCGGTATTTTGGAGGGGTGCAATATCTTTAGCAACGCCGAAACAGGTATTCGGATTACCCAAAATGGCAACCCGCTCATCCGACAATGTACCATCCACCACGAACGCCAACGTGCCATTCTTGTCTTTGAGAACGGTAAGGGCACATTTGAGGAGTGCGACATCTTTGAAAACATCAAAACCAGCGTTAATATAGGGCAAGATGGCAATCCTACCTTCCGCAACTGCCAAATCCGCAATGGTGACCAGGGAGGCGTATTGGTTTGGGATGAAGGCAAGGGGTTGATGGAAGATTGTGCCATTACAGGAAATGCGCAGGCAGGGGTGGAGATACGCCAACACAGCAACCCCTGCTTCCGCCGGTGCTCCATCACCAACAACAAAATGATGGGTGTCCTCGTCCATAAGCAAGGGGCGGGCATCGTCGAAGAGTGTGACCTGACCGGCAATAACCGAGCGTGGTATGTCGAAGAAGGGTGTATGGTGATGGAGAGCGGAAATAGAGAGTAAGATTCATGCTGCTCGAACCAAACACTGTCTTACAAAACCGATATCACATCGTGCGGCTTATTTCGCAGGGGGGGATGGGAGCGGTCTACGAAGCGACGGACGAACGGCTGGGCAATACCGTTGCGCTCAAGCAGATTGTGGTCAATGACCAACGAATGCGAGAAACGCTTGAGCGCGAAGCGCGGTTGTTAGCACAATTGCAGCACTCTGTCTTGCCCATGGTCAGCGACCACTTTGCCGAAGAGACGGGCGAGTTCCTCGTGATGCAGTACATCCCTGGCGAAGATTTGGGGATGATGCTGCTTGAAGAGGATCCGAAATTTTCGGCGGATGAGATCCTGCGGTGGGCCGACCAATTGCTCGATGCGCTTGATTATCTCCACGGCCAACACCCACCTATCGTGCACCGCGATATCAAGCCGCGCAACCTCAAGCTGACCCCACGCCGCGACATCATCCTGCTCGATTTCGGCCTTGCCAAGCGCTCGCAGACGGTCTACAAAGATGAGAGCACTGGCCGCAATGTCCGTATTCTTACGCCCGAATATGCGCCATTGGAGCAGATACAGGGCAACGATAACGACCCCCGTAGCGATCTCTACTCGCTCGCCGCGACGCTTTATCACCTCCTGACCGGCACCTCGCCACCCGATACGTTGACCCGCGCGGCGGCGGTGTTGAGCGAGCAACTTGATCCACTCCGCCCCGCCAACGAACTTAACCCCAATATTTCGCCTGCTCTCGCGGTGATCTTGCACCAGGCGATGTCGCAAAACTTAGACCAACGATTTGCCACTGCCAAGGCGATGCGTACGGCTTTGCGGGTTGTCCACAAGCAGGGGTTGCTGGTTGGGCCGCGCTCCTCTTCGCGCAACAGCGGCGATGGCCAATCTACCACTCCCTCCACCAACAAGAATTCTTCTTCTGCCATCACTACGACAACTCCCTCTTCCCCCTCCTCTCGAAAACACTCCTCTTCTGCGCCCAAAGCGCTCCCCAGCTCAGCCACGCTTATCGTCTCCAAGAATGAGCAAGGCTACTTCCAGACCATACAGGAAGCAATGGAACATTCCGGCCCCGGCACGCGCATCTTTGTTCGTCCTGGTCTCTACCGCGAAGCTATCGTTGTCAAGCACCCGTTGGAGATTATTGGCGATGGGCCGGTGGGGGATATCTTCCTGGAGTGTACCAAAGCACCATGTATTCAGATGGCCACCTCATCGGCGGTTGTACGCGGTATCTCTATCCGTGGCAGGGCAGGCATCGCTAAGGAGAAGCACGTGGCGGTGGATATCCCATTAGGGCGGCTAGTGCTGGAAGAGTGCGATATCTCGTCAGATACGCTGGCATGTGTGCATATCCACGGTGCGCAGGCAAGCCCCATCGTATGGAATTGCCGCATCCACGGCAGCGAGAGCGAAGGGGTAGTCATTGCCGACCACGCACAGGGAATCATAGAAGACTGCGATATCTTTAGCAATGGCGGGCCAGGCATTGTGATACGCCAGATCGGCAACCCCATCATCCGCCAGTGCAAGATACACCACGGCGAACGCGATGGCATTCACATCACCGATAAGGGCGCGGGCGTGGTAGAAGGGTGCGATATTTTTAGCAATGCCCGTTCTGGTATCCACATTGAGCGCAACAGCAACCCCTTCATCCGCCTCTGCCAGATCCATGAGCAGATGAACGGCTATGGGTTCTACATCCACAGCAAGGGCGAAGGCACGATAGAAGGGTGTAATATCTTTAGCAATGCGAAGGCGGGCGTGGGTATCACCCAAGGCGGCAACCCCTTCATCCGCCGCTGCCGCATCCACCACGAAAAGCAACGTGGCGTCTTCGTCTTTGAGAATGGGGAAGGAACGATTGAGCGCTGTTCGATCATCGCAAACTTTGAGACGGGGGTGACGATTGGGCAGGGGAGCGACCCCTTTATCCGCCGCTGCCGCATCAACCAAAACGCGCTGCAAGGCATACGGGTGTTGCCCCATGGGCGGGGCAATGTAGAAGAATGTGACCTAACCGGCAATATTCAAGGGGCGTGGGATGTTGCCACGAAGTCGAAACTGCGTCAGAATGGCAATGTCGAGTAGGGCAAGAGGAAAGAAGATAGCAAACGTAGCTATAGAAGGTAGGGGGAGATGGGAGAGTGGGCAGGGCATTGGGTTGGCCAGCTACAAGAGGTTACCCAAGCCCTGTTTGTTTGCCTTTTTGAAGAAGCTCACAGCCCACGATGCTCAAACACTCTCTGAAGAAAGCCCCACTAGTCTGAACATATAACCATTCCTACGATCCCTACGATCAATGAACCTTATGATCCTTTGACCGCCTCTTTGAGTGTGCTGCTTGCGCTGAAACCGGGGGTCTTGGTGGCAGGAATGACCATGCGCTCGCGCGTCTGCGGGTTGACGCCTTCGCGCTCGCGGCGGTCACGTACTTCAAATGTCCCAAATCCGGTGAGGGTTACCTTTTCTCCCTGCGAGAGGGTTTCGGTAATGACCTTGATAGCGGCCTCAATAACTTGTTTGGCCTGCTTTTGGGAGATCCCATCTCCTGCCTTGTCAGCGACAGCTTTGATAAAATCTGTCTTCTGCATCGAAAGAATCCTGCTACTTTCTAGATCTTCAAGAATAGGTACAAGCAGTAGGATGCACCGTCTCTATCCAGCCTCTTCTCTCGTTAGAAACGTTGGATAAGAGCTTTTCCTCTACGTACGCATTCCTTGAAGCTACGAAGCCTGTTCATCCGAATGTGTCGTTGTGCTGTTTTAGAAACGAACGGTTGTTGTGTTTTTGCTCCTGTGCGTAGCAGAAGCCTACACAACGGTTGAAATCCGGTCAGGTTACGTGGCTTGCGGTGCAAGATAGCATAGCAATGTCCGATTGTCAAGCGTCACAAGCGGGTTTTTTCTATATTTTGACCAAACGTGCTAATGTTGGGGCCAACCCAATATACCGCTCTGGAACAAGCGATAGCAATTCTGCCTTGGTTGCTTCATCGATATCAAGCGTTGAAACGAATGTACGCAGGTCGTCCAAAGAGGGCGCATGTCCGCGTGTAATCCCTTTGAGCGCCTCATACGGCTCTGGGTAGCCCACCCGCCGCAAGATGGTCTGGATGGCCTCGGCAAGCACTTCGGGGTGGTCTTGCAGTTGCGAGATGAGGTAGTCGTGGTTGACGCCCACCTTCCGTGCCCCCTTGAGGATACGGCGGTAGGCAATCAGGCTATAGCCACACGCCATCCCAAGGTTACGCAGCACAGTGCTGTCGGACAGGTCGCGCTGCAGACGGGAGACGGGCAACTTGCGGCTGAAAAACTCCAAGAGCGCGTTTGCCAACCCAAGATTGCCCTCGCCATTCTCAAAATCAATCGGGTTGACCTTGTGCGGCATGGTCGATGAGCCGACTTCCTGCGCATTACTGGCCTGCACCAGGTAGCCATCGCTGATATAGCGCCACATATCCTGGCAGAAGTCCATCAAGATGGTGTTGAGCCGCTTGTAGGCATCGCACATCTCCGCCAACGAATCGTGCGGCTCTATCTGCGTGGTAAGCAGCACCGGCTCTAGCCCCAAGAAGCGAATAAACGCCTTACTGAAGCCAATCCAGTCAATCGTGGGATAGGCGGCGGTGTGTGCGGCAAATGTCCCCGTCGCGCCATTGAGCTTGCCCGTGGTGGTAACATTGGCGAGGGTTTCTGTCGCCCGCTGGAGACGGGAGAGGAACACCGCAATCTCCTTGCCCATGGTGGTGGGGGTGGCAGGCTGGCCGTGGGTGCGGGAAATCATCGCCGTCTCCGCCTCGCCATCTATCAGCCCATAGAGGTGCTCTTCAAGCTCGCGCAGCACGGGCAAAAGAACCGTATCACGCGATTCGCGCATAATCAAGCTGTAGGCGAGGTTGTTGACATCCTCCGACGTCAGCCCAAAGTGCACCGCCTCTTTCCACTGCCCAAACCCAAGCTCATCAAGCCGCTCTCGTATCCAATATTCCACCGCCTTGACATCGTGGTTGACCCGCCGATCCCACGCCGCGATGGCACGCGCATCCTCTATCTTAAAGTGGGAGTAGAGCGAGCGTAGGGTGGCTTGCTGCTGGCCGTTGAATGCAGGCACAAAGGAGACACTTGGCATCCGGGAGAGGAAAATCAGGTATTCGACCTCCACCTGGACGCGGTAGCGGAAGAGCGCCGCCTCGCTAAAAAACGACTCTAAGACTGCCACATCGGCATGATAGCGCCCATCAAGCGCAGAGAGCGCACTGAGCCGATCAAACATATCTCGTTCTGCCATCTGGTTTCGTTTCTATGCTAGGTTTTCAATAATATGAGCATCGCAAACACCCAGCGTCGGTGCGCCAGAGCCATTCGGATGCGTTCCAAGCGGCAATCATAGCAGAAGGGTACCCGAACTGCAAGCAGTCAGAATAGCGTGCATAGACGGCGGGGGAGGAGCGGGGGAGTGGGGGAGAGACAGAACGGCAGTTGTCTTTTCTGTAGGGTTGTGCTACCATCCGTTGGTGTGCTGCTGAGCGTGTCAATGATGTCTAACGACTGACGACGATATACGGCGAATCGATGACAGCGATGACGGTTTGCGTTGACACCTACGACACCGCGCTAATACCATGCCGACATTCACCCTGCTGATGGCCTTTTGCTGCGACCTATGAACACCCGACAACGTATTCTCATCTTCGTGGTCTGCTACAACGCAGAATCCTTCATAGAGAGCGTGCTTGATCGCATACCGGCGGCGGTGTGGGAGCATGACGACTATCAGGCCGAAGTGCTGATCATTGATGATGAGTCGGCGGATCAGACCTTCTACCGTGCGGTTGATTACACACACCGCCACCGCAACCTAACCATCACCGTCCTGCACAACCCGACCAATCAAGGCTATGGCGGTAATCAGAAGATCGGCTACCACTATGCTGTGGAGCACGGGTTCGATGCGGTGGTGCTGATGCACGGCGACGGCCAATACTCCCCCGAATGCCTTGGCGAGATGATCCAGCCGATTGTGGAGGACGAGGCAGATGTGGTGCTTGGCTCGCGGATGCTGTATAAGTGGGACGCGCTCAAGGGCAAGATGCCGCTCTACAAGTGGGTCGGCAACCAAATCCTGACATCTCTGCAAAACATGCTGCTTGGCACACGGTTGGCGGAGTTTCACACGGGCTACCGCGCCTATCGGGTGGAGGCGCTGGCCGCGGTGCCATTCCGCTACAACTCCAACTATTTCGACTTCGATACCGATATCCTCATCCAGATGATCGCCACCAACCAGCGCATCAAGGAAATCCCCATCCCTACCTTCTATGGCGAGGAAGTGTCGCGGGTGAATGGCTTCCGATATGGCGCGCTCATCCTATGGGCGTGTTTCGTATCGCGGGTGATGCGGTTTGGCATTCTCTACCACCCCAAATTTGACTACGACCAGGGCAATATGGGCGATACGGGCAATACGACGGGTGATACGGGCAATACGATCATCTACAAGGACAAATTCGGCTTCCCAAGCTCGCACCAATTTGCCTTTGAGCGGGTGCCGCCCAATAGCACCGTCCTTGATATTGGGTGTGGGCCGGGGTTTGCGGCGCGGGAGCTGTCCAAGAAGGGGTGTTCGCTCATCTCTCTCGACAAAGAGATCCACCCCATCGCGCAACAATACTCGATCAAGACGGTTGAGGCCGATGTAGAGACGTTTGACTTTGCCGAAGAGCCGCACCACATCGATACTATCCTCATTCTTGATAGCATTGGGCATGTGCGCCGCCCTGAATTGCTCCTCCACACGCTGCGAGAGCGCTATTCGCAGGACGACCCGATGGTGATTATCACGGCGGCGAATGTGGCATTCATCACGATGCGTATTGGCCTGCTGCTGGGGCAATTCAACTATGGGAAAAGCGGCATTTTAGACCTCAACCACACCCGCCTTTTCACCTACTCGTCATTGCGGCGCGTCCTGCTCGAAAACGGCTACGATATTATTGAGGAGCAGGGTATTCCCGCCCCATTCCCGCTGGCGTTCGGCGATGGCCCGCTTGCACGGCTGTTGTTGGCGGTCAATCAGGGGCTGATACGCCTTTCCCGACGCCTGTTTTCCTACCACGTTGCCTTTGTCGCCAAGCCCAAACCTACCCTCAGCCACCTCCTGCAAAATGCCCGCGAATCGAGTGAACAGAAGCAGCAACATCACCACTATGACTCCTCTCCCGACTGCTGAAGCTCTCACCACTGCGAAGAAAGTAAGGATCAAGGACAAGGCTGATGCACGAATTGCCCATCGTTGAAAGCATGCTCTCGCTTGCGCTTGAGTCGGCTGAACAGGCCAACGCCCGCCGTATCACCGTGATAGATGTGGTGATTGGCGAGCTGAGTAGCTTTGTAGACGACTCCATACAGTTCTACTTCGATATTATCAGCAAGGGGACATTGGCAGAAGGAGCGGTGCTTCGTTTCCACCGTGAGCCTGCCATCGCCCGGTGTTTGGCGTGCGGCCACGAAACTGATGTCCGTCCACCCCTCCCGCCGGCTATGGCCATCTGCCCCACCTGCGGCAGTGAGCAGGTGCGCGTGAATGGGGGTGATGCTTGTAGGCTTGCCTCTATTGAGATAGATGACGAGGTGGATGACGAGGTGGATGACGAGATAGACGACGATGCGGATAGATAAATAATATGGATGATACATAAGAAGGAACCCTATGACAAAGATACCTGTGGTACAAACACTCCTCAATGCAAATGACCAAGTTGCGGCAGAGAACCGCTCTACCTTCGACGCGGCCCACCTCTCAGTCGTCAACATGATGGCGTCGCCGGGCGCGGGGAAGACCAGTCTTATCCTCGCCACCATCGATCACCTTGGCAAGGACACGGATGCTGAAACACCCACCCGCTGCGGCGTGATAGAGGGCGATGTGGCCTCAAGTATCGATGCCGACACGATTGGAGCGCGGGGCGTGCCGGTGGTGCAAATCAACACGGGCGGGGCGTGCCACCTTGACGCGCCAATGGTGAAGAATGCCCTGCCGCACCTGCCGCTGCAAGAGCTTGACCTGGTGATTATTGAGAATGTGGGCAACCTGATCTGTCCGGCCAACTTTGCGCTTGGGGCCGATATGGCGGTGGTGGTGGCGAGCGTGCCAGAAGGCCACGACAAGCCCTACAAATATCCGGGGATGTTCACCAACGCCGACGCCGTGATATTAAATAAGGCCGATTTGATAGAGATCTTCGATTTTGATGTTGATTTTTTCCGGCGCGGCTTGACGATGGTCAACCCCGATGTACCGCTTTTTATCCTGTCATGTCGCACCGGAGACGGGGTGGATGCATGGGGAGATTGGCTCAAAAAGAGGATGAGAAGCAAATAAATTGCTACATTTGACAACGCTACCGGAGACTGCTATGATTTATGAAGAGTGTTCAGAAGACTGCCCAGTAGACCACTACCACATACCATTGATCGCGGTCGTGGTCGTTCATCGTTTGCGTATCATGCACAATTGTCATATACACAAATGATAGTATAGGCAGTCGTGCGTGGATATTTCTTCTCATTGGTTTTCCTTCTCTGCCCTGCGAGGGCCAGAGTCGAGGATCCCTAGAAAGTAGCAGGTTCATGCCAAAGGTCATCCTGAACAACGTCGAGTATGAATGCGAGGTAGGTGATCGGCTAATCGACGTTGCTCGCAAGAATGCCGCTCACATTGGCTTTATCTGTGGTGGGCTTGGGTCGCTCTTTGTTGAGACCAGCGCCTGCCGTGTGCTCAACGGCGCAGAAAACTTGAACGCGCCAACGGAGCTTGAGCAACGATGGCTCCAGCCTTCCTGGATAGAGGCAGGCCACCGCTTGGGCTGCGAGGTCAAGGTGACAGGCAATGGGACAGTTGAGATTCTCAGCCGCGCCGAAGAGCTTCGCCGCCAAACGGTCGCTATCTTTACCCCGCCAGAGGGCACCTCTTCTGGTGAAAATGTCGGGCTGTTGTTCAACAACATGGGGCGTATCGTGATGAACCAATTGGTGCGTTTCCCCGACAATGTTATCGCGTCTGTCTCAACTATGAACAGCGCCGAATCACGGACGGACTTCCAAGGCGCATTCGATGGGCTGCGCAGTATGCTTGGCGACGGCACGCGAGTGGTACAAGGGATGTTTGTTGGGGCTGTTCGCGACTCGGATCAAGCTGAGTAGCCGTATTCCGTTGGCTGTTGGGAGCGGTAGGGAGCAGGAAGCTCGGTGGTTCGAGCAGTATATCAATCGTCTTGATTGAGGGAAAAAGCTATGCCAAAAGTTATCATCAACGATCACGAGTACGAGGGAGAGATTGGCGAACGGATTGTCGATATTGCCCGCCGGAATGGTGCCCACATGGGGTTTGTATGCGATGGCTCGGGCTTTTGCCAGACCTGTGCCTGCCGGGTATTGGAAGGCAAGGAGCATCTGAGCGAGCCGACCGACGCCGAGAAAAACTGGTTTAACGACATGTGGTTGGAGGAAGGGCATCGGCTTGGATGCCAGGCCTCCATCCGCGGTGCCGGGCCAGTGCGGGTGTTGAGCCGCGCCGAAGAGCTGCGCCGCCAGACGGTCGCCGTGTTTGTCCCGCCAGAGGAGACCACCTCGACCGAAAACGCCAAAGAGCTTGGCAGCCACGTCACGCGTTTGGTCAAAAACCAGGTCTTCCGCTTCCCGGGCAACGCCGCCGGAGCCGTGTCGATGATCTCAAAGGTTCGTCTCTCCACTGACTCTTTCCAGCGCGTCCTCAGCGATGGCACCAAAGTCGTGCAAACGATGACGGGCGTTCAGCTCAAGGATATGCCCAAGGCTATCTCTATTCCCGTGGTCGTGGAGGACGATCAAGAGGGTGAGAAGCCTGCCCAAGGCGGGCAAAGCTAAGAACACAATACAAAGGGTGGTGTCTCTTGAATCATAAGGAGAGGAGCATACAGCACAATACGCTGCCTTTGTATGCTCCCTTCTTCCTCTTTGGGCTTGCACTCTTCCAAGGGCTTCTCTACCTTTTCCTCCTGCCCCCCTGGCAACACTACGATGAGCCGGGCCACTTTGAATATGCGGCGCTGATTGCCCACAACGATACCCTCTTCACCCCCGGCGAGCCAGACCCCGAATTGCGGCAAGAGATCGTCGCCTCAATGGAGCGCCACAACTTCTTTTGGAACCTCGGTGCCCCTCCCGACGACGATGATTGGTGGTTCCACTACACGCAATTTCGCCATCCCCCGCTCTACTACACGCTGGTCAGCTTGCCCCTGCGGCTTGTCCTCGATGCTGATATCACCACGCAACTGTATGTAGCGCGGTCGGTTTCGCTTATCCTCTTTATTGCCACGGTGATGGCGGTATGTGGCGCGATGCGTGAGATTATCCCAACTGATCACATGTTACGGTGCGTAGTGCCGCTTGTAGTTGCCTTTCTCCCCCCCATCGCCGACCTCATGACCGCGGTGAATAACGATGTCGGGGCCATCGCCATTACGACATTCTTTCTCTGGGGGAGCGTCCGTATGATCCGCCGTGGCATCAGTTGGAGACGGCTGCTCTGGGTGATAGGGACGGCGTTGGTCGCGGTGAAGGTCAAAAACATCGCCGCGATAACCATTGCACTGGTGCCGGTTGCCATTATTATCGCGTTTTGGGTCGAGCGGCAGTGGCAATGGCGATGGTTTGTCCTGAGCGGGGCGGCGGCGATGGTCATTGGGATGGTAATCGCCTTCGATTGCGGCGATGCGGCCTATTGGTATCGGTGGAAGGGCACGCCCTCACAAGAAATAGACACCGCGCTTCGGACAGACGACTCGCTCTTGGGGAAGCACACGCTTGCGCTGACTATCCCCCCGCCGGACGACTCTCGCCAAGGACGTTGGTTGCTTTCGCCGCTGCTTGAGGAGGATACCTACCATGTGGCGGGCAAGACGGTCATGGTCGGAGGGTGGTTGTGGGCCGATCAGCCTTGCACCGGCTATGCACCAATGCTGGCCCATACGCAGCGGGCGGGCCAACTATATGACATCTCCCCCAAGCCGCTTGAACTCACCACCACGCCCACATTCCACATGTGGGAGCAGGAACTCCCCCCCGACATCCAAATGTCAGGGTATCTCTTTGCGGTGCCCGCCGCCAGCGATGATGCACCTGCAGGCACCCGTGTTTTCCTTGATGGTGGCTTTGTTATTGATGGCACATCCTCATCCCCTTCGGCAGGCCCGCCGGTCTTCCGCGATGCTCATGCGCAGGATGGGCTGTGGCAGGGACACCGCTTTGATAATCTACTCCGCAATGCATCTGGTGAGGAAACGTGGCCCCGTCTTTCGCCCTGGGTCGAGGCGACACTGCTCAAGATTGCTGACCCTGGATGGGGTCGTACGCCATCGTTACTGCTTGCGGCGCTGCTTGATATTGAGCGCAGCAGTACATTGATACAAAACTATGTGGGTTTTGCCCCGATTGACGGCCTCACGACACAGATAGCATGGGGCAACGTTCGCTTCACCAACCCCGTCTGGCTTATTCTCTTCCGCGTCGTCATTGGAATATCGCTTTTAGGTGCGGTGTGGTGGCTGGTGAAAGCACGACCTCCGGCGGGTGTCCGCCCCACGCTGCTGTTCCTGGCGATGGTTGGGGTGATGATGTGGGTGATGGCCTATACCCGCGTCCTGCCAAAGATAAGTGAGGGAGTGGTCTTCCCGACGGCGCGCTACACCTTTCCGGCGATCTTCCCGACGGTGTTGGCGATGGTGGGTGGGTGGCAGACATTGTGGCCGCCTCGATTGCGTTCCTATGCATTGTGGGCGATAATCTATGGTACAATCGTACTCAATGGCGTCACGCTATATACCATTTGGTCATTCTATCGATCTTTGCCAAACACTGCTTCATGAAAATACTTTCTATCGTTGGAGCGCGTCCGCAGTTTATCAAGGCCGCCGCCGTGAGCCGCGTCCTGCGTATGCGCCACACCGAAATGTTGCTCCACACCGGCCAACACTACGACTATGGTATGTCACAGGTCTTCTTTGATGAGCTGAACATCCCCAAGGCCGACATCAACCTTGGGATTGGCTCAGGGAACCACGGCGAACAGACGGGGGCTATTCTTGCTGGTATTGAGCGTATTTTGCTTGAGCATCAGCCGGAGATGGTCTTAGTCTATGGCGATACCAACTCGACCTTGGCGGGAGCACTCGCCGCGGCCAAGCTGCACATCCCCGTGGCGCACGTGGAGGCGGGGTTGCGGAGCTTCAACCGCGCGATGCCGGAAGAAATCAACCGCGTGGTGACTGACCACGTCTCTGATGTGCTGCTCTGCCCAAGCCGCACCGCGGTTGACAACCTGATGCGGGAAGGTATCACCAAACGGGTGCATCTTGTTGGCGATGTGATGTCGGATGCCCTGATTGCTGCATCGGAGCGCGCCCGCGAACGCTCTCCCGTGTTGGAGCAACTGGGCGTGGCGAAGAAGGGCTATCTCCTTGCGACGGTACACCGCGCCGAAAACACTGATGATCCGACCCGTCTACAGGCTATTCTGGCGGGGTTTGCCACAAGCCCAGAGCCGATTATCTTCCCCATCCACCCGCGTACGCGCGCACGCCTTGCCACCCTTAATCCTGACTTTGTCGAGTCGCTTAGCAAGAGCACACTTCGGATGATAGATCCAGTTGGCTACCTGGATATGGTGATGCTTGAGCAGTCGGCACGGATGATTTTGACCGACTCCGGCGGGATACAGAAGGAAGCCTATTGGCTTGGTGTCCCCTGCGTGACGCTGCGGGATGAGACCGAGTGGGTAGAGACGGTTGAGCATGGCTGGAATCGGCTTGTCGGCGCGCAGCAAGAGCATATCGTTGATGCGATATGCCATTGGTCGCCATCTGACAAACGCCCCCCGCTCTACGGCGAAGGGCAGGCGGTTGAAGATTGCGTGCACGTGCTTGAACACGGCTCGCCTCGCCATTCACCGCCGAAGGACAAGCCTCTGTGACTGGTATCGACGCGAGAGACTGGGCCGATCCGGCCTTCAGAGAAGCGTTTGCGGGGCGCAAGGTGCTCATCACGGGCGGGTTGGGCTTTATCGGCTCAACGCTTGCCCACCGGTTGGTGGCGATGGGGGCAGAGGTCTTGCTTGTGGACAGTCTTATCCCGCAATACGGCGGCAATCTCTTCAACATCGCCGGTATTGAGGAGCGGGTGCGGGTGAATATCTCCGACGTGCGGGATGAGCACAGTATGCACTACCTGGTGCAGGGGCAAGATTATCTCTTCAACCTGGCGGGCCAGACGAGCCATATGGACTCGATGCAAGACCCCTACACCGATCTCGAAATCAACTGCCGCGCCCAGCTCTCTATCCTAGAGGCGTGCCGCAAATATAACCCGTCGGTGAAGGTGGTCGTTGCGAGTACGCGGCAGATCTACGGCAAACCAGACTATCTCCCCGTCGATGAGCACCATTTGCTGCGTCCTGTTGATGTAAACGGCATCAACAAGATGGCGGGCGAGTGGTATCACATCCTCTACAACAACGTCTACGATATCCGGGCGACGGCTTTGCGTCTCACCAACACCTACGGCCCGCGGATGCGTGTAAAAGATGCGCGGCAGACGTTCTTGGGCATCTGGATACGGTTGGTGGTAGAAGGGCAGCCGTTTGAGGTGTGGGAAGGCGAACAACTTCGCGATTTTACCTATGTGGATGACGCGGTGGATGCCTTGTTGATTGCCGCCGTCAGCGATGAGGCAAATGGGAAAGTCTTCAACCTCGGCGGCGACCAGACCATCAGCCTGCTGCATCTTGCCGACCTCCTCTCTGATGCGGGGGGCGGGGCGGAGTATCGGGTGCGGACGTTCCCCTCCGACCGCAAGCGCATCGATATTGGCGACTACTATGCCGATTTCAGCTATATCGACCGGACTTTGGGGTGGCGACCGCGTGTCCCCCTTGACGAAGGGTTGCGGCGGACGTTGGCATTCTACCGTGAGCATCTTGAGCACTACTGTTGAGCATAGGGGGGCACGAGGGTATGCACAAGGGTACGTTAGAGAGTACATCAGAGGACTTATCGGAACACCGCCACGTGCTGCTTATCGCCTACTACTACCCGCCAGTGCAAAACTCTGGCACCAAGCGCGTTGTCAAGTTTGCGACCTACCTGCCGGAGCACGGCTATCAGCCGGTCGTGCTGACGACGCGGGGGCGGGGGGAGTTGCCGGACGATGCGGCAAACCACATCTCCCGCATTGACGACCTCGCTGGCTTGATCAAACGCCCCTACCGCAATTGGAAACTCCGCTCTCTCGCCCCCGATCAGCGCGCCAACGTTCCGGCGCTTGGCCCAGAGAGCCGCATTGAGCGGTGGCGGTCGGCGCTCTCCATCCCCGATCACCAAATCATCTGGTATCCGTTTGCGGTCTGGCTGGGGCATTCTCTCCTGCGTTCGCACCCCATACGGCTGATTTTCAGCACCTCTCCCCCCGAAACCACCCACCTGATTGCCTGGACACTCAAAAAGAGGACAGGATTGCCGTGGGTGGCCGATTTCCGCGACGGGTGGATGTTTGACCCGCTCATCCCCACTCGCGCCACCTCTCCCCTGCGGAACCGCATTGAGACGTGGCTAGAACGGGGGGTGGTCAAGAACGCAGACGCCGTTGTGACGGTGAATAAGGTGATTGGCGATGACTTTGCTCAGCGATACCCCGATCACGCCCACAAGATCAACGTGATCCCCAATGGCTACGACCCCGCCGACTTTGCCACTATCCAGCGGCAGCGAGGGCACGGGCCAGCGCAAGAAGCACGCTTCCGGGTGGTGTATACGGGGACGTTTTCGACGGGGAGACGGTCAATAGATGCACTCATTACTGCATTACAACGGCTCAAACAGGAACAACGGCCCATTGCCACCCACATTGAGCTGTTGATTGCGGGCAACTTGACCGCAACCGAGCAGAGCGTGATAGAGTCGGCAACCATCGCGGATATGGTGACGACCGTGGGGATTGTCCCCTACCACGAGTCGCTGCAGCACCAGGTCGATGCTGATGTCCTCTTGCTGCTGGTGCCGCCGGGGGCAGTCAGCAGTACGACAACCAAGCTCTTTGAATATTTGGCGACTGGCCGCCCTATCCTCGCTCTCTCAGCGCAGTCTGCCGCGGCTGATCTTATCCGTGAGCTTGATGCGGGTGTGGTCGTCCCGCCAGAAGACCCCCACACCATCGCCCACGCGTGTGAGCAGCTGTATGAGCAGTGGAAGGCCGGTGATCTCCCAACCCGCGCTGATGAGCGGGTGCGCCGGTATGACCGCCGTGCGCTCACGGGAGAGCTTGGGGCGCTGTTTGATCGGATGAGCGTGTAGGAGGTATGTGTTTTGAGCCTATCCATCCCGCCTTCTCCCCCCATATCGCGGCTGAAGTACGTGCCTGTCACGATTGCCATCCTCAACTGGAATAGTCGGGAGATGTTGGCGCAATGCATTGAGAGCGTGAAGCGGCAGACCTACCCCGCGATTGACCTGCGCGTGCTCGACAACGACTCAACGGACGATTCGGTCGCATTCCTGCGCGAAACCTACCCTGATGTCCCGCTGACCGTCTTTGAGGAGAATTTAGGCTTTGCCAAGGCCCACAACCGCGGCATTCGGATGACCATCGCCCCCTACTACATGCCCCTCAACCCCGACGCCGTCTTGACGCCGACCTACGTGGCAGAGATGGTCAGTGCGATGGAGTTGGATGCGCGCATTGGGATGGTCGCGGGCAAATTGCTCTTTATGACGCCCAATGGCGAACCCACCGACCTCCTCTACTCTACCGGTCACCTCCTCACCCGCAGCCGCTCGCCCACCAACCGTGGCTATAAGACCCGTGATACCGGCAAATATGGGCAGGTGGAAATCATCTTCTCGCCCAACGGTGCTGCACCGCTCTACCGCCGTGCGATGCTAGATGACATTGCTCTCGATCAGGAGTACTTCTGCGAAGACTTCTTTCTCTATGGCGATGACCAAGATTTGGGGTGGCGGGCGCAGTTGCAGGGGTGGCGGAGTGTCTATACTCCCTACGCCATCGGCTACCACGTGGGGTTTGGCTCCGGCGGGATGAGGTCGTTTCCGGTGCAAGTCCAATTTACGCGCAATCGCTACCTGACCGTGGTGCGCAATGAGTATCTTCCACACATCCTCATCGACCTACCATTCATCCTGCTCTACGAAGCGATATGGCAAGCATCGCGGCTGCGCAGCCCTAAACGATTCCTTGCGCATTGGCAAGGGTTGCGCGAAGCCTACCGTGCCCTGCCAGGCGCATTGGAGGCACGCCGACAGATCGAACAGCGCCGCCGCGTCTCACACCACTACATCCGCTCATTCTTTTCGTGGCAGTTGTGGTGATGCGAGCAACACGACGGCGCATTTGAATGCCCTTTTATGCGGTCTCTCTGTTTGAGAGGTCGTTAGCGCTTGGCTTTTGACTTCTTTTTCTTGCCCTTCCCGCCAGATGCACCGCCCGATGTGCCAGAAGAACCGGACGAACGTTGATTATTGGCTGCCGGAGCACGCCCCTTCGGCTTCGGTTGGGCGTTTCCACGGTTGGCGGGCTGCGATGAGGTACCAGACGCTGCGGGAGATGGCGCGGAGGTGGTTGCTTGGCCACTGTTGGCCACTGCCGCCGCCGCAGGGACAACAGCCCCCCCCGCCCGCATACAACACTCTTTATACTTCTTCCCGCTGCCGCAGGGACAGGGGTCATTGCGACCAACTTTGGGGGTTTCGCGGCGTACCGTCCGAACCTGCTGCTGTTGGATCTGCTGACCTTTGGCAATCAACTCCCGCCGCCGCTGCTCCTCTTGCGCTTGTCTGAGATAACTCTGGTATCGCAGGAGCTGGTGGAAGAAGGTGTGAATGACCCCATGGTCAATTCTCTCAAGCAACTCATTGAACATCTGGAAGCCTTGCTTCCTGTATTCATCAATGGGTTTGCGTTGGCGAATCCCCTCAAACCCCACCCGCAGCCGCAAATCTTCCATTGCCGTAAGATACTGCTGCCATTCGCGGTCTATCGTTTGGAGCATCAAGGTGCGTTGGAAGTTGTCCAACTGTTGCGCGGAAATATGTATCCGCCACTTGTCGAAGTGATAATTGACCGCGCTATTGAGCGTATCAATCACCACATCATCCCCAAGCTCACTCAGCGCGTCCAGGATCTCACAGATCCCTTCCACGCATTCATCTGTGATCTCCTCTGCAATCTTCTTCCTTGCTTCCTTGGAGAGGCGAACATTACTAAGCACTTTGCCGAAGTGGTCGCGGATGGCGGTATTGGTTTCCTCGCGGATATCGCGCCGTGTCTCTTCATCAAGCGGGGCCAGCAGCGGCTCAACCCCCGAAAAGTAATTGGCAATGTATCGGTCGCGTTCCTGCCGCAGGATGGATTCCGATATCTCAGGGGATACAACAAGCGGAGCCGAATCGGCGATGAGCGGGAAAAGCTTGGCGATCTCCTCCGCCAGCAGCCGCACATTATGTCCATTCTCAACATGTTCCGGAATCAATGCGTGCAGCTGTTCGTGCAATTCTTCTGGTTCAGCGTCTGCAAGCTCATCCTCGTCAAGCATTTCGACTTCGGGGAGCACTGTCTGTAAATGACGCTTGACATACCGTACATCGACCACATCGGTGGCGGGGTTGGTCGCATTGCCTACTACCTCGTTAATACGCTGCGTGATCCATGCTTCGTAACCATCGAAATAACGCTCAACGAGATTGCTCAATTCGGTATTGAAGAGGTTTTTGATACGATCTTCAAGGTCACCATCACGTTGTTCGCGCCACAGCTCCTTGATATACTCCTTGGCCTTCTGGATGTCCATCTCTTGGAGCGTTTCTTCGGCGTCGTCAGGAAGCTCAAGGATCTGGTCAAGCTCATCGGCCAAGACGGGGATCGATTTTTCCTGTTGTTCTATGACCAATGGCCGCAGGATATCAATGATTTTGTGTTCTTCTTGTTCTTCGTTGGCCTCGCGCAGTGCCTTGATATCAAATGAGACATCGGGCAAGAGCAGGGCGATCTTCTGTTGGGCAACGTGTTCGGGGAAGATCTTGGTTTGCTCTATCTCTTCGCGTACCTCATTGATGAGGTGTTCGACATCGCGGTAGTGGCTGAGGATCTCTTCAATCCGCTGTTGTTCTTTCGCCTCTTCCAGGACACGGCGGCGGCGGGTATAGATCACTTCGCGCTGCTTGTTTTTGACATCGTCATATTCGACAATATTCTTGCGGATATCGAAGTTGTGCCCTTCCACCTTCGTCTGAGCACCCTCGATACTCTTACTGACCATCCCCGCCTCGATGGGCATATCCTCCTCAACGCCGAACTTATCCATGATCCCTCGGATCTTGTCCATTGGCCCGAAGCGTTTCATGAGATCATCTTGAAGCGAGAGGTAGAAACGCGACTCACCCGGGTCGCCCTGCCGACCGGAACGCCCACGCAGCTGGTTGTCGATGCGGCGGGCTTCGTGGCGTTCGGTGCCGACGACGTAGAGTCCTCCCACGTCCTTGACCCGCTCGTGGTTTTCCTCACACTCTTCCTGAATAGCGAGAATATCGTCTATGTAAGATGGCTTGAGGCCGGGAATATTCTCCACCAGCTCACGCGCTTGATCGAGATGGCCTTGCAGCGTGAGTTGTACGAGTTTGGCGCGGGCGGTGTAGATGCGGTCGAAGAGTTTGACCGCCAAGAACGTGGCCCAATTGCCGCCTTCGTGCCGGAGTTGGCGATAGTGGGTACAATCATTGTGGAGATGCTGAATTTCGGCAACTTGCGTTTCATTCATCTCCTCAAACTCTTGCACAATGCGGCGGGCACGGGAGAAGTTCCCCTGCAAGACCATCTGCGCGACTTCTTGCTTTTGCTCTTGCAGGTCTGGCACATCGTGAAACACAGCATCGGCAAGGAAAGCAATATCGCCGCGGTGGTCGATGTCGTCTAGTGCGCGGTCATACTCCGCTTTCATATCTTTCAACCCTTGAATGAGGTTGTCTGGGAGCTTTCCCTCACTCTTTTTGACAATCTCTTCGGGGGGGGTCTTGTCTTCGCTGCCTGAAAAAACGGCTTGCGAAAGCTTTTCTATCTCCTCGCGCTCAAAGCTGATGTCCTTGATGTGGCGAGAAGCGAGCGATTCGGGGTTGCCGCCAAGGATGATGTCTGTCCCACGACCGGCCATATTCGTCGCGATGGTGATCGTACCTGGTTGGCCTGCCTGCGCCACAATTGCCGCCTCATCAGCATTTTGCCGGGCGTTGAGGACATGAAGCCTGACCTGGCTATGGTCATCTTCGAGGAGGTTGCTCAGCTCTTGACGCAAAATGGCACTCAACCGCTCAGAGGTATCGACCGAAGTCGTGCCCACCAATATCGGTTGGCCTTCCACCGCGCGGTCGCGTATATCGTTGGCAATGGCTCGGAATTTTGCTTCTTCCGAGCGGTAGATAATATCGGCGTGGTCTTGGCGAATGCAGGGGCGGTTTGTGGGGATAACAATAACGTCAAGCTCATAGATCTTGAAGAATTCTTCGCTCTCCGTGATTGCCGTTCCCGTCATTCCGGCGAGCTTCTCATACATACGGAAGTAGTTTTGGAAGGTGATGGTTGCGTAGGTGGTCGATTCGGGGTTTATGGTGACCCCTTCTTTGGCCTCTATCGCTTGGTGCAGGCCATCACTCCACCGGCGACCGGGCATCACCCGCCCAGTGAATTCGTCCACAATGTGGACTGACCCTCTATTGACAACATACTCTTTATCGCAATGGTAGAGAAACTCTGCATTGAGGGCATTTTGGAGGTAGTGGGTCAATTCGCTGTGCTGCGGCTCGTAAATACTCTCCCCTTTCGGCAAGAGTGGGTTTTCCTTATCTTGCAGCTCCGTTTCAATCTTCTCTAACCCCTCCTCCGTGAGGATCACGCTGCGGTTTTTCAGGTCGATCAGCACATCGCCATCAGCCGGTGCCCCTTTTTGCACCTCGTCGGGGGTATGTGTGCCAACTTTGAGCTTCAATTTTCTGAGCATGCTGGCAAACTCTGCATATTTCTCGCTGGGTTCTTCTCCCTGGCCACTGATGATCAACGGGGTACGGGCTTCGTCAATGAGGATGTTATCCACCTCGTCAACGATGGCATAAGCATGTTTGCGCTGGCGCAGCCTGCTAAAGCTCCGCTCCATATTGTCGCGCAGGTAGTCGAAGCCAAATTCGTTGTTTGTCCCGTAGGTGATATCCGCGCCATAGGCTTCCTGGCGAGAGCAGGGTCGCCAATGCACAAGTCGTTCGTCGTCGAGCGGGCTTTCGGGGTCGACATACTCAGGGTCGAAGAGCGCCGAGTATTCGTGCCCAATGAACCCAACGGTCATCCCAAGTAGGTGGTAGACCGGCCCCATCCAGCCGGCGTCACGGCGGGCGAGGTAGTCGTTGACGGTCACGAGGTGTGCGCCTTCTCCACCGAGCGCGTTGAGATAGAGGGGCAGGGTAGCAACAAGCGTCTTCCCTTCACCCGTCTTCATCTCGGCGATCTTCCCTTCGTGCAGCACAATACCACCTAAGATTTGTACATCGTAGTGGCGAAGGCCGGTCGTGCGGCGAGAACTCTCGCGGACGGCGGCGAAGGCTTCGGGCAAAAGATCGTCGAGTGTTTCCCCTTCGTCAAGGCGCGCCCGAAATTCATCCGTCTTCATACGGATGTCCAGGTCACTCATCGCTTCGTATTCGGCCTCAAACGAGTTAACTGTATCTACAAGCGGTTGATATTGCCGCCGTACTTTTTCTTCAACGTCTCCTGCAAATGCTTTTTTCAGCCATTTCAGCATAACAAAACTGTCTCCACAATTATCATTGTTCTCTCTCTACTCATTCGCATAGAGAGAATACGGTTTTTTGCACTCAAAAAAGTATTATAACATGGGCGGAAAATGGTGGATTAGTTGCCTACTGTCTAGTTTGTGTGTGGCACATCAGTGGTGTCAGTGGTGTCGGCCTTATTGGACGGCTGGGGCGCGGGCGAATCGTGGAAAAACCGTTGTGTTTGCCCCAATGCGACACGGTAGATGTGGCTTGATGGGTTGTCGCCCGCCGCCAAGGAACGCGCGACCTGTGCATACTGCTGTGCGGCCTGCCTATCGCCCTCGGCGTGGGCCAGCGATGCCAAGAAGAGATAGATATCGGCCCCCTGAAGCACGTAATTACTGCGCTCTGCAATCGCACGTGCTTGTTCTGCTGCCTGCCGCGCTTCAGTGCGATGGCCGGTGGCGGCGCGAAGTTTGGCCATCTCAAGCAAGATTTCTGCTTCGTGGTCGATCATGTTAGTCTGCCGACAGCGGGTGAGAGCGGTGTTGAGGTACTCATATGCCTGATCGGTATTGCTATTGACCCGATGTGCCGCCCCCAACAACCAATGTGAGCGTACATAGTCGCGCTCTACGGCATAGTGACGGCGTGTAAACTCCTCTGTTAACTCCAGCGCACGTTGTGCCGCCTCAAGCGCCTCATGGCGGTAGGCCGCGATTTGCGTGGCAAGAGCACCAGCGTGGCCCGCTACAGCAGACGTTGCCGGGGCGACGGGAGCATTCTCGCCATCATCGTGCTCATGGAGCTGGAGGAGGAGCAATTCCTCTTCTTGCGTCCGCAGCAGCAACAATGCTTGCAGGGCGCGGTATGCCCACGTAATGCTCTGCCAATTGACCTGCTGCCACCGCTCAAACATGGTCAAGGCGGTGGAGAGTTCGGCGGCGGCTTCTTCCCACCGCCCGCAGTAGGCCAACAACCGCCCCCGCTCTTGATGGCCATCCGCCTCTCCAAACTCATCCTGCAAACTGCGGTAGATGTTGATACACCCCGTGAGAGAGCTATCCGCGGCATAGAGCTTTCCAGTCGCCATTTGGTGGTAGGCAAGGTTGGCAAGGTCTATCGCAAGGTTTTTCTTCTCTGGCTGCCGCTCTGTGAGGGAGATGGCCCGCTCTAACAGCGGGATGGCGCGTTGCGGCTGGCCACTCAACCCATAGCAGTTGGCGAGCGCGTTGAGCGTCCACGCTTGATAGGTCTTACTGCTGAGGCGGGGGAGAGAGAGGTCGCTGTCGGAGAAGAGCGCCAATAATAGCTCAATCTGCCGCTCATATGCGCCAAATTGGTAGTAGAGCGGCTTGTTGATGCGTTCGTAGAACAGCTCAAAGGCCTCATCGTAGTGTCCAGCACGCACCGTGTGGTGATAGCGCTCAATGACGGGCGAAAGGTCTTCCACCCGCTGCACGCCAACCGGCGGCGGCAGGGTAGAGAAGTAGTCGCGGAGGCGGTTATGGGCGTCGGCGCGCTTGGTGGTGTTGATTTGCTGGTAGACGTAGTGCCGCACGATGGGGTGCATCCCGTAGCACGTACCAATTGGGTCGTAGGCCACCAAACCACGGATCATCAACTCCCGCATATCGCTATCAAGCGACTCTTCGTGCGAGCAGCTCTCGACTGGCTTTTGCGGCTCCCTCTGCAGCACCTTGGAGGCCAATGTGGTGACCTTTTCGCACAGCGGCACGTAAATGCCTTGAGTGATGCGATTGGTTGAGAGCGTGGCGTGCAGCGATGAGCGTACTTTGGCCAGAGAATCGGTCTGCCGCTTGACAACCGGCCAACGGTCGGTGATCGGTTGGTGTTTGGGCTTGCGCAGGCTATGTACCAAACTCAGCAGGGCAGCATTGCTGATCGGCTCGCGAGAGCAGGCAATCAGGTTGAGCATCTGCCGGGAGGAGTTGGTCAGCCGCTGATAAGACTCCTCCAGGATACGGCACCATCGTTGTTCCAGGTCGCCACTGATATCAAGCCGGTGAATGGCGGTGATATCGCCCGGACGGCTGATATCGCTCACCACCAAGCCCGACAGCAAAGAAAGGGAGAGCGGGTGTTGGTGATATGCCCCGCAAATATACTCCATATCGGACGGCTCACCCCGTACGCCTTGTGCCGCAAGCAGGAATATCGCATCAGAGAGCTGCATCGGCCCAAGCTCATAGAAGTGGCAGCCGGGGAGCACCGTTGCATTATCGCCCTCTTCCTTCGTTGGTGCTTCAACCGCGCGCGGGGTCAGGCGGGTAACCAGTAAGACCTTCCCCTGAAACGCAGGCTCACTCGCCAATGTGCGCAGGAAGTAATCAGCGAGGGCACTCTGCGAGTCGCGTTGCGCCGGATCGGTGGGCAGGGCGGTGGGAGAAGGCTCCCCCGTCACCGGCTGATTGGGCATGGTTTGCGGGTCAAGGCCTGTTCGTTGGGCGATGCTCTGTTCTGTGCTTGTCGGGTCTTCCTCCATACCCTGCGCCGCATGCTGCAGTGTGTTGACGGCGGCGGCGGTAGGAGGAGGTGGGACGTGATCCCCCTCGCCCTGGTAGGCAGAATTCATCCCGCCGTAGGCCTGCAACGCGCGCTCAAAGCCATCGAGGACGAGCAAAACCCCTGGTTGCTGCAGGAAGTTGAGCAGCTTGTCAACCTGCTGACGTGGGCTGAGATGCTGTGCTTCGCCTTTGAGGTAGCCGAGCGTCTTGAGGACAAACGTCTCAAAGTTGTGATCGGTTTCGTAGAAGCTCCACCACACCACGCTTGGCCACACCGACGGCGAAACATCGTGCATCAGCCAATGCCACGCCAAACTACTCTTGCCGACACCGCCCATCGCCTGCATCACCATCAAGGGGTGGTCGTGGTCGGCATTGAGCCACGAGGTCAGCACATCGCGCTCAAGCTGGCGGCCCACAAACATCGCTGGCGGGGCATATGGGTGCGCCAACCACCAACTATCGCGGGCAGGAGGCGGGTCGGGGATGCTGGCCGGTGCGGCCCCAAGCGCCGAAAGCACCTGCTTCCACGCAACTTTACGGTCTTTGGGGTCTGCCGACGTGAAGTTGACAGGCGTCAGGTGACGGATGCTTCGCGGCAGGATGCTCTTCTCTCTCATCATGGGGATTAAGCGCAGATCGTCGCTTTGAGAGGTGCGTGTCTGCGAGATCAGCCGCTCAAAGCCAATCCACGAGGTGGCGAGATATTCCGGGGTGATGATGAGGAGCGCTTTGTGGCTTTCGCGCAGCGACCGCTCGATCTCTTCAATCGTCGGCTCTCCCCGCCGAAAATCACGGTAATCGACACAGACTTTCAGCCCGCTCTTCTCAAGACGAGGAACCAATTCGCTCCGTATCCACGGGCGATCATCGCTATTATACGAGATAAACACATCGTAGGTAAGAGGTGAATGTGAACTGTCCATGAACTGTCTATGATCTCTCTATGGTGCAAATGGTTCACCGCAGGAACGCATTTGCCTCCTCATATGCAACCCAATAGGTATGGTTGGGAGGGCCGTCGCAGGTGGCAAGCATCCGCGCGATGCGGGCGTGATCCAATGCCGTCTGCTCCTCCCCCGCCGCCATCGCCACGTGCGAGAAGAACAGATGAACGTCGGCCCCCTGCAAGGGGTAGCTATGGCGTTCGGTGATGAAGAGCACTTCGTGGGCGATGCGCACCGCCTCGTCCGGCAACCCTGCCACCGCCCGTACTCGTGCCATTTCGAGCAAAATCTCCGCTTGCAGCTCGACGGCGTTGAGTGTGCGGCAACGTCGGAATGCCTCTTGGAGATGATATTCGGCCTGCTGAATGTCTCCCTGCAGGCGGTAGGCCGCCCCAAGCAACCAATGTGCATGCATGTAGTCGTGCTCGACGGGGTAACTCTTGCGGGCATCTTCGTCGGCCAGCTCCAATGCGCGTTGTGCCGCCTCAAGCGCCACCATCGGCAATGATTGCTCGCCGGAGGAGGCGATAGATGCCGCCACCCCAGAGAACGTCTCGCCCATCACCTGCTCTCGCTCCTCCGCCATCCGATCCGTATGCTCCCGACTGCGGTCTATGCCATCGATATTGCTCATCACGTCCATGCGGTGCTCAGTACGGTGTTCGCCCGCCCACTCAGCACCCTGCCACTCTACCACATATTCACGCGGGATCTCCTGTTCGCGGAGGAGGAGCAAGGCAAGATATGCCCGCAACGACCAGATAATCCCCTGCGCTTGCAGATTTCCCGTGCGTTTCTTGATTTCTTGGCTGCGGTCGAGGTGGTGGACGGCGTCTGGGTACCGCCCTATGAGCATAAACAGCCGCGCAAGCTCATAATGGCCTGTCCCTGCGCGCTCCTCATCGCCACCCTCCTCGCATAGCTGGATAAGCCGCTGCAAACTGACTTGTGCACCTTGCAGTTCACCCATATGGATTTGGTCAATGGCAAGGTTGCCCAGCCCAATCACGAGGTTATGCGTATCATCTGCCCGCTCTCGCAGCCGGTTGTGGTGGTCTTTGAATGCGATGGCCCGCCGATGTTGCCCACTCATACTATATCGCACCCCCAATGTTGCCAATACCCATGCTTGCTCATTCTCGTTGGAGAGGAGGGGCGGGTCGTTTTGTTGGTCAGGGCAGAGCGCGCGCAAAAGTTTGATGTGGAGCGGGATAGTGCCAGTGCTTTCCTGCAGCGCCGGAGCGATATAGCCATAAAAGACACGAAATGCTTCGTCATAGCGCTTGGCGAGCACAGCATGATGATAACATGCAATCGCCGGTGCAAGGTCTTCAAGTCGATGCACGGTCTCTGGCGCAGGCAATTGCGCAGACGCAAAGTAGGAATGCAACCGCCGATGTGCTGCGATGCGTCCCTTGGTACTCAGCCGGTGATAACCATAGTGCCGCACCATTGGGTGGAGGTCGTAGCGGTTGGTTGACTGGTCATAGAGCACCAACCCTCGGCTCATCAACTCCCGCCTGCAAAGCCCATTGCCATCAAGCAGTGGCGCGGTTTTCTTCCCCGCTGTCGTCGTGGCAAGATCGGTTGACGACTGCGAAGACGGGGGAGATTTTCCAAAGCGCGGCAGGAATGATGCGACCCACTTCCGTACCCGCTCGGCAGGCGAATGCGAAGGTGGTTCGGCAGGCGGGATATCGGCGGGGGTCGCCTGATGGGCGATAAGCGCTTCAAGGGTGGAGTGCGTGACTGGCTCATGGAAGCACGAAATGGCATTGAGCAGGTGGCGGCAGGTCGGCGGCAGCCGTTCATAGCTGTAGACCAGTGCGAGATGTTGCCGTTCGCGCTCCGGCCCGCCAATATCGAGGTGATACGCAACCACAATATCGCCCGGCTCGTGCGGATCATTCACGATAAGCCCCGCCAACAACTGTAAACTCAACGGGTGGTAGGTCGCGGCCTCACAGACGTGGCGTATCTCACGTGCACTCCCACGGATACCCTGTATCTGTAAGAAGTGCACCGCCTCCTCCGGCATCAAGGCGGGGAGAGTGATTTCGCGGCACCCGGGTAAGAGCCTCCCATCATCATCTTCCATCACGGCAGGGCGCAAACGGCTAGTCAGCAAGACCTTACTTTGCACATTCGGCATCGCGGCAAGCTCCCGCAAAAAATAGTCCGTTAATGGGCTGGTACCACTGCGCAAGGTCGACTCGAAGATGCGCAATTCGGAGGTGGGCGGCGGCGGTGGCGGAGGCGGGTCATCCCCTTGATACACCGCGTCAAGCGTGTGATAGCTGTGGAGTGCGCGCTCAAAGCCGTCAAGGATGATAACAATCCCCGATTGTTGCAGCAAGTAGAGCAGGTCATCCACCTGTTGGTAGGAGGGCGGGTGCGTGGATGGTGCGCCAAGGTAGGTTAGCGCCGCCTGCACAAAGCTCTCCATCGTTGTTGTGCCCTCGTAGAAGCTCCACCAGATGAGGTAGGGGAAGCGCGTCGCGCCGATGTCGTGCAATAGCCAATGCCACGCCAACGCACTCTTGCCATAGCCGCCCGCCGCGTGCAGCACCAACAACGGGTGATGCTTGTCGGTGGTGAGCCATTCAGAGAGCAATGACCGCTCTATCGTGCGGCCCGTGAATGTCGGCTGCATGGGGTAGGGGTGCGCAAGCAACCACGTACTCCCCGGCACTGGGTCAGGGGGAGGCGGGGGTGGGGGCGCTCCCAATGCAATCAGAAGTTGTTTCCAGGCAAGCGCATGGCGATCAGGTTCGTCATCTCCGTTGGGAGAGCGGTGGCGCGATTGCGGTGATGGGGGACGATGTGCCGCACCGTGCGTCGTCATATCGATGCACGTCTGATATTTGATGCGTTGTGGCAGGTCACACCGCTCCTTGATGAGCGGGACGGTGTGGATATCTTCATAGCCCGCCTCAAACGACTGCACGACCGCCTGCTCAATATCGCCCCACACCGACTCAAGATAGGACGGCGAGATGACCAGCAACGTCCGGCGGCTCGTCTGCACCGCGCGGAGGGTCTCTTGCTCAACCGTCGCCCCGCGCCGAAAATCGCGATAGTCAATGCAGATGATCAGGTTGCTGCGGGCGAGGCGGGGGAGGAGTTCGTGGCGCACCCACAGCCGATCCTCTGGACTATAGGAGATAAAGACATCGTAGGTTTTGTCTGCATTTTTGTCCGCGTGCTTGTCCACAGTCTTATCCACCCGCATTTCCTTACACTAAAGGTTGAGAGTTAGGCGTGCTGATGCAACAATGTCCGCGCGCGCTCAACATCGTTGTGTATCTGAGCCACCAACTGCTCAATGCCATCAAACCGTTGTTCGCCACGCAGCCGGTGCAAGAACGTAAGCCGGATATCGTGGTCATAGAGATCGCCACTCCAATCAAGCAAATGTGCCTCAACCGTCTGCTCTACGCCCTCAAACGTTGGCCGGACACCAATGTTCACCACGGCGGGGAGAGGTGTGCCGCCCGGCTCAAGATAGCAGTGGCAGACATATACCCCGCGCGCTGGGAGCGTATGTGGCGGGTGGATATGGAGGTTGGCTGTGGGGAAGCCGATTGTCCGCCCGCGCTTGTCGCCTTCTATCACCCGCCCATGCACATGGAATGGCCGCCCCAACAACGATTGCACATCTTCCACATCGCCCTGCTGCAAGAGTTTCCGCACCCGCGATGAGCTGACGCGCTCTCCCTTGACCAACGCAGGAGCCAATGACCCGACCGTATAGCCCAATTCCTGGCCAATTTCCATCAGACGCGGGATAGTCCCTTCGCGGTTGTGGCCAAGCGCAAAATCGGCCCCCACCCATATCTCGCGCACCCGCAACGCAGACGTGATACGGCGCATATATTCATACGCCGTCGTGCTCATCAGGTGGGAGGTAAATCGCTCTATGACGAGGATGTCAGGATCGAGGGTGGCAATCAATTCGGTGCGCTCGGTGATGTCGGTCAGGAGCAAGGTTTGTTTGTCAGGCTGGATAACCTGCGCTGGGAGCGGCTCAAAGGTCAACACCGCACTCTGACATTTGCATGCTTGGGCATGGGTTATAGCAGTGCGGATGAGCAGTTGATGCCCAAGGTGAAACCCGTCGAACTTGCCAATGGTCAAGACGGTTGGCTGGTCGCTGATCGGGTGGTCGAGAGAGTAGACGATTCGCATGCACTATCCTCAAACGGTGAATAGGGAAACGAACAAAAGGAGGGCTTTATTGCTCTTGTATCGGAGTTGTCGCGAGTCGTTGGAGTTCATAGAGCTTGGTCATTGCCTCAATGGGTGTCAGATCATTAATACGGAGCCGCTTCAGATATTCTACGACCGGATTTGGCGCTGCATCGAAGAGTGAATATTGTTGCGGGGCGTGGTCATCCTCCCCACTGCCTTCCTCATCCTCATCCTGCCCCTCTGCCGAGTCTGCCGTGCTTGTGTCATGTACCGCGTGTTTATGCTTTTCACGGATGGCGGGCTCTTCGCCTCTGCCCTCCAGCTCCGCCAGTATCTCATTGGCACGGCGGATGACTGACCGCGGGATACCGGCAAGCTCCGCGACGTGGATGCCGTAACTGCGGTCTGCGCTGCCCTGCCGCAGCTCGTAGAGGAAGACCACGCGGCCATCCTGCTCCACCGCCGCCATATGTTCATTGCGCACTCGTGGCAGCAGCTCCTCCAAGACGGTCAGCTCATGGTAGTGGGTGGCGAATAGCGTGCGACAACGCAATCGCGGCTCGTTGTGGATATACTCGACCACCGCCCGCGCAATCGCCATGCCGTCGTAGGTACTGGTGCCGCGCCCCACCTCATCCAAGATAATCAAACTCTGAGCGGTACTTTGCATCAGTAAGGCGGCTGTTTCTGTCATCTCGACCATAAAGGTACTCTGGCCGGTGGCGATATCATCTTGCGCGCCGATGCGGGTAAAGATGCGATCAACCAACCCCACCTGCGCCTCATCCGCGGGCACAAACGAGCCGACTTGTGCAAGCAGGACAGTGAGGGCCACTTGGCGCAGGACGGTACTCTTCCCTGCCATATTTGCGCCGGTGATAATCAAAAGCTGTTGGTCTTGCGTATCAAGGGTCACGTCGTTGGCGACGAATGGCTCCGGCAGCGATTGCTCAACGACCGGATGCCGCCCTCCCTTGATGTGGAGGGTAGTGTCTTCAGTCAGCGTCGGGCGGACATACCGCCCCCGCACGGCGGCCTCCCCCAGCGACATATACACATCGATGTGGGCAAGCAGGCGGGCGGTTGTGCGAAGCTCATCGCCATACCTCGCAACTTCGTGGCAGATAGTCCAGAAGGCTTCGCGCTCTAGTTCGGCAAGTTGCTGTTGCGCATTGAGGATGATGCTCTCATATTCCTTCAGTTCGGCTGTAATGTAGCGTTCTGCATTGGCGAGGGTCTGTTTGCGTTCGTAGTGGGAGGGCACGTTTGCTGCCGCGGCGCGCGAAATCTCAATATAGTAACCAAACACCTTGTTATAGCCCACTTTGAGCGACTTAATGCCAGTACGTTCGCTTTCGCGGTTCTCCAGATTGTTGATGTAGCGTTGCGCATCGCGGTTCGCCTCCACGACGCTGTCTATTTTCTTGTCGTAGCCGGGCCGGATCACCCGTCGTGCCTTCTCTTCGCCATCGCCGCCGCCGCCAAGATAGTTGGATACCCCCAACAGTGCCGGTGGGTTCTCATCAAGCGCCCGCTCAAGCAGTGCGCGTACATCGTGACACGGGTTGAGGTCTTGAGGTTGGTAGGTATGCTGGTGCGGGGCGTTGTGCGATGCTCGTTCCTGCACCTCGTCATAGAGCAGGGCTGTCCTATCGCCAATCGCCTCGATCACCTGCGGTAGTGCGCGTAAGGCCTGCCGTAGCTGGACGAGGTCGCGGGGCGTGGCAGAGCCAACCCCCTGCAAAATGCGGTTGACAGTACGCTCCATATCGCCAATGCCGCCAAGCGCCTGCCGTACTTCTGCCCGCAACAGCCCCTCATCCACGCCGCATGCCACGGCATCTTGCCGCTTGCGGAGCGTGTCAATGGTGAGGAGGGGTTGCGAGAGCCACCGCCGCAAAAGCCGTCCCCCCATTGGCGTACGGGTGTGGTCTAATACGCTAATCAGCGCACCTTTAGCCCTTCCCGTCGCGCTCTCAAGCAGTTCAAGGTTGCGGCGCGTTTGCGGGTCGAGGAACATCCACGAGCTAGTGGTGTAGACGTGCAGTGAGGTGATTTGTGCCGCGGTCTTGCGCAAGGTCTCGTTGATGTACTGTACCAATGCGCCCGCGGCCCGCGTCGCGAGGGGAGCCTGATCAAGCCCATAGCCCGCCAACGACGCGACTCCAAGCTGTTGCATCAGGGCATCGGCGGCGGTTTGGTGCTCCCACCGCCACGACGGCACGGCAGTCACCCGCCCGTGCGCCCATTGCGTAGAAGTTTCCTGGCCCTCCAAACGGCGGGCAACCCGCTCGTGAGGGAGCAAGGTTTCGCGTTCTTCCTTGGTCATGGGGGCAAGATCGTGCTCAAGGCGGGCGCTGGATGGGGTCAGCGAAGGGAGCCGGAGCGATTCGTCATCAGGGACAAGGATTTCGGCGACTTGCAGCCGTACCAACTCCCCCGCCACCTCATTCGCCGCGCCCTCGCCACGGAAGGTCGTCGCGGCAAACTCTCCTGTACTCAAATCGGCATAGCTGAACCCAATCGCATCCTTCTGCACAATGACCGTGGCGAGATAATTATTCTCTTCGGCCTGCAGCATCGTTGGGTCGGTAAGCGTGCCGGGGGTGATGACGCGCACCACCTCACGATGGACAATGCCGCGTTGCTTCTCGGAACGCTTGCCGCTGTCGAAGGTAGAGCGGCGGCGGGTGTCGTTCTTGCTCGACGGCGTCTCACTCATCTGCTCCGCAATCGCCACCCGATAGCCTTGATTGACCAGGCGGGCGATGTAGGACTCGACGGCGTGATAGGGCACTCCCGCCATCGCGCAGTAATGCTTTTCGCCCTTCCCTGAAGCATACTCGCGCTTGGCGAGGGTGATATCGAGCAGAGAAGAGGCAAGTTTGGCGTCATCACCAAAGATTTCGTAGAAGTCACCGAAGCGGTAGAGTAGGATCGCGTCGGCGTGTTGGGCCTTGATGTCTTGATATTGGCGGTACCAGAGATGCGGTTGGATCTTTGACATAATTCTCGTTTTGCGCGGCGCTGCATACGCTGCTATTCCAAAGGGCACACGATGCCCCTATTGTACACCATCTGAATCACTTACGTTCTCCCGTTGATTATCTCTTTCCCTACATGGTACCTCCTCGTGCTTAAGATTCTCTTGGTGTTTGGCGGTAGAGATTCGACCCCGCCGAAATACGCATCAGAAGGCCGATAATCAAGAAGTTAATCAGGACAGACGACCCACCATAGGAGATGAACGGCAGCGTGATACCCGTGAGTGGGATGAGGCGCAGGTTGCCACCGATGATCACGAACGTCTGCACTGCCAAGATAGTCGTCAGCCCCACCCCAAGAAGTTGCTCAAAGCCGCGGAACCGGCCCGACACCGCCAGCGCAATATGAAACCCGCGGTAGATGAGGAAGATATAGGCGATAAGGATGGCGAGTGTGCCGGAAAGCCCTAACTCTTCGGCGATGGCCGTGAAGGCAAAGTCGGTGTGGATGGCAGGCACTATGGCCGGTATCCCGCGGCCAAGGCCGGTGCCAAGAATACCGCCTGACGAGAGTGCATAGCTGGCCTGGACGATTTGGTAGCCTGTGCCTTGCGCTGTCGCCCACGGGTCAAGCCACACCCCCACCCGCAACGCGACAATCGGCACAAAGTTGTAGAGAACAACCGCCCCCACCGCAAAGGCCGCCAATCCAGAGACCACATAGACCCAACGCTCTGTCGCCACGTAGAGCATCGCCAAGAAGACCCCAAAGAGCAATAAGGCTGCCCCAAGGTCGCGTTGGAAGATAATTGTCCCCATCGCAATGCCCCACATCCCCATTATCGGCACGAGATGCGGGAGCGGGGGGAGGGTCAAAGGGCCAACTTTGTAGCCTGCGCTCACCACTGCACGGTGCTCATCAAGGTAGGAGGCGAGGAAGATGACGAGGATGATTTTGAGCAGCTCCGACGGCTGGAACATGAAGAAGCCAAAGTTAAACCACACCTTGACACCGCTATTATTGGGGTCTGTCCCAAAGACAAACGTCGCGAAGGTGAGCAATAGCCCGATGGTGAGCCATACATAGCGGTGATGTTCAAGCCAGTCCATAAACGAGCTGCTCTGGTAGCGCACGAAGAGGGTATCCCACGGAACAAAAATAATCAGAGCAAGAATGACCACTCCAAGCGTCACCCAGAGCGATTGTTTTGTGGCGATACCTTCGTAGACATCTCCATAGAGCGAGAGAAGACTCGGCTCAAGCCGCGTCGTAAGCAATAGCCCCATCCCCGACAGCAGCGCGACCAGCGGCAGAAAGACTTGATCGGCTCTGGTCAGCCGACTGCTCAACCCAAGCGATAGCCCGATAAACAAGAGCAGAGGCAAGGTGGAGGGCCATAAGATTGAGAGCACCTCCGGCAGAGTGGGGACAACTTCGCGTTGGCTTGTCGTGAAGACGACCATCAGGTAACCGGCGGTGAAGAAGATAAGCACCGTCACCATGAGCTGAAACTCGACCCCCCGAAATTGGCGTAGTCGTTGGAACATCTATATCCCCTCTTTGGCTATATCCCCCCGTAGGAGCAGGGCCATGTCAAAGTCCGGTTCATAGAGTATCATTCCAAAAACATCGCCAAATACGTTTGGAGGAACCCTATGAACCAGACGCAGTATACCACGTTGCTCGGGGTACTCGCCGTGATCCCTGACCCCCGCAAAGCGCGGGGCCAACGCTGCGATTGCCCAGTGGTCGCACCTACATGCCGCCACCTTGCGGGCGGCGCTCCCGGCCCTCACGTCCCTGCCCAGCGTCGACCCTGTTACGCACCGCGCGCCAGATTGATGTCGGCATCCTCGAAACCGCC